>NZ_JAUF01000030.1:0-121755 GCF_000585455.1 Microbacterium sp. MRS-1 | reverse complement strand
AACCCACATCCTGCCCGGAGGTCTTCGCCTACCTCACCCGTTCACAACCTCCCGGGGAAGTACAGCTAGGGCGCGCCACCGCACGCACGCAGGGGAGTGGTCCCCCGAACCGGGGTGGGGTTATCCCGACCGGCCGGCCGCGGCACCGCGCGCCCGTGCGGGAGGATGGAGGAATGAGCGTCCGCGACATCCGCCTGATCGCCGTCGACATGGACGGGACGCTGCTGCGGCCCGACGGATCGGTGCCCGACGGACTCTGGCCGCTGCTGGACCGGCTGCGCGAGCGCGGCATCGCGTTCGCCCCGGCCAGCGGTCGTCAGCTGGCGACGCTGCAGCAGACGTTCGCCGCCGTCGACGGCGAGCTCGACTACATCGCCGAAAACGGCGCGTATGTGGTCCGCGGCGACGTCGAGGTCAGCTCCGACGCGGTGGATCCGGCGGTCGCGGCATCCGTCGTCTCGCGCCTGCGCGACGCTGTCGCGGCGGGGACCCTTCGCGCCGGGCTCGTGCTGTGCGGCAAGAGGTCGGCGTACGTCGAGGACACCGCTCCTCGCTTCCTCGCGGAGGTCGAGAAGTACTACGCGCGTCGGGAGGTCGTGGCCGATCTGCTCACCGTGGACGATCAGATCCTCAAGCTCGCGATCTACGACCTCGACGGCGGAGAGGAGCACTCCGCGCCCGCCTTCGCCGATCTCGCCGAGACCCACCGGGTCGTCGTCTCCGGTCACCACTGGGTCGACATCATGAACGCGACCGTCAACAAGGGGGTCGCGCTGCGGGCGCTGCAGGATGCGCTCGGTGTGACGGCCGAGCAGACCGCCGCGTTCGGCGACTACCTCAACGATCTCGAGATGCTCGGTGCCGCGCACTGGTCGTACGCCATGGCCGACGCCCACCCGGATGTCGCGGCCGTCGCGCGGTTCCGGGCGCCCTCGAATGCGGATGCCGGGGTGCTGAGCGTCATCGAGGAGTTGATCGCACGGTGATCATCCGCCGGGCGTAGCGTGGAGGCATGGTCAAGATCCCCACGGTCACCCTGAACGACGGCACGTCCTTTCCCGAGCTCGGATTCGGCACCTACAAGCTGCAGGGTGAGGACGGTGTCGCCGCGATCGAGGCGGCCATCGGCGCGGGCTATCGCCTGCTCGACTCGGCCGTGAACTACGAGAACGAGACCGAGGTCGGCGAGGCGGTCCGCCGCAGCGGCATCCGCGACGAGCTCATCGTGACGACGAAGGTCCCGGGCCGCGACCACGGCTACGACCAGGCGATCCGCAGCGCCCACGCCTCCCTTGAGCGTCTCGGCCTGGAGCGCATCGATCTCTACCTCATCCACTGGCCGAACCCCAGCGTCGGCCGCTACGTCGAGACCTTCCGTGCCATGATCGATCTGCAGAGCGACGGTGCGGTCGGCTCGGTCGGTGTTTCGAACTTCACGGAGCAGATGCTCACCCGACTGATCGAGGAGACGGGCGTGACCCCGGCCGTCAACCAGGTCGAGATGCATCCGTACTTCCCTCAGGCAGCGCTGCGCGCCTTTCACGCCGCTCACGGCATCCGCACCGAGAGCTGGAGCCCGCTGGCGCGGCGCAGCGAGCTGCTCGCCGAGCAGGTGGTCGCCGATGTCGCCGCCGCGCACGGGGTCACGCCCACCCAGGCCGTGCTGCGCTGGCACACCCAGCTCGGCTCGACCCCGATCCCGAAGTCGGCGACGCCGGCGCGTCAGCGTGAGAATGCGGATGTCTTCGGCTTCACGTTGACCGACGACGAGATGGCGGCACTCAGCTCCCTGGAGCGGGGTCGTCTGTGGGGCGGGGATCCCGAGACGCACGAGGAGATGTGAGCGCCCGCGCGAGCAGGCGGTCGCATCCCACGAAGACATAGCCGACCGCGACGAGCCCCACGGTCAGCCCGCCGATCCACAACGCGACGCCGCCGACCCCGTGTTTCGCGACGTTCATGAACGGGTACGGCACGCTCGTGCCGCCCGCGAGCCGGCCCCGACCGCGCTGTAGGTGTACGCGAACGCGACATACGCGAACGGGATGAGCACCCACAGCAGCGGGTCGTGGCGGCGCAGATGACCCTTGGGGACGAACAGCGCCCAGTCGAGGATCGGCGTGACGATGTGGACGAGATCGTCGGTGAGCCAGTTGGGACTCGCCGTCCACAGCCCCGACACGCGGGCGATGCCGATCACGATCACGAGCGCCGCCACGGCGCGGTAGCCGAAGGCGAGGATGCGTGAGCGCGCGATCATTCGCTCATGTGAGGGCTCACGCTCACAGTTGCGCGCCGTCGTCCCACGGGTCCTCGAGCTCAGGCGTGCGTCCGCGCCACGATTCGTACGCGATGAGCCAGCCGATCGAGACGATCACGGCCAACAGCACGCCGAGCAGCACGTTCTGCATGATGAGTCCGAACAGCACTCCCGCGCCGAGCAGCACCACGGTTCCGATCAACCAGCCGATGCGGCCGCGTGGCCATCCTCTGTGGGTCATGGCACCAGCGTAGAAGGTCGGCCCGGGATCGCCGCCCGATCACCGCCCGCGGTGGTCCTCCGGTGCGAAGCGGGGACCGCGGCGCGGTTCGAGCCGGCCGCTCAGGCCGATCAGTCTGATCACGCGCTGGCGGTGCCCGCGCCAGGGCTCCAGCAGCTCGAGCATCCCGTCGTCGTCGACGCGGCGACCGGTCAGGGCGTAGCCCACCTGGTGGGAGAGGTGGTAGTCGCCGATGCTGACGGCATCGGGATCGCCGAAGGTGCGGATGCGCATCTCCGCGCTGGTCCACGCCCCGATGCCGCGGAGGCTCGTCACGGCGCGGTCGGCGGATGCCGGGTCGCGAGCGGCCCGCTCGATCGAGGCGCGCCGGGCGGCCGCCTGCACGATCGTCTGCGACTGCGGCGGTTCGAGTCCGGCGCGGTGCCACGTCCAGCTCGGGATGAGATGCCAGTCGGCCGGCGGGGCGAACATCGGCCGGGGCGTCGGGCCGGGTGCGCGCTCGCCGCACCAGGTGAGGATCATCCGCCAGGCGCCGAAGGCCTGCAGCCCCGTCACCTTCTGCTCGAACACGGCGCTGATCAGCGCGTCGAAGACGAGGTCGGTGCGACCGAGCCGCAGATCGCCGTGCCGGTGATGGGTATCGGAGATGAGCGGATGCCGGTGGGGTTCGAAACCGTCGGGGTCGTCGTCGGCGCCGCACAGTCGCGGCAGCTGCTCCAGCGCCCAGGCGGCGCCGGTACCCCAGGCCGCGGCACGGACGCGGTCGCGTTCGATGCGCAACGCCAGGGTCGCGACACCCGCGGGCGTGCGCGTGGCCCGCCAGATCACGCCCTGGTGCTCGAGCTGCGACGGATCATGCGCGCCGCGCTGCTGCGGTCGTACGGCGCGCGCGACGTCGGTGAGCACGCGCGGCCGGTACTCGCTTTCGATCGGCCGCGGCGACGGAGGACGCGGGTCGCGCGTCGCCGGCGGCACCGTGCGCGGCGGCATCCTCTCCCGCGTGCTCATGCCGTCACCCTATGTCAGGGCCTCCGACATCACGACGCGAGTGGCGTGGACGCGGATCAGAAACGGTCGGGCGAGGGTGTGCCGTGGCCGTAGCGGATGACGACATCGGCGTGGCGGTCGAAGCGGTATCCGATGCCGCGGACAGTGCGGACGATGTCCTCATAACGGCCGAGCTTGGAGCGCAGGCGCCGCACGTGCACGTCGATCGTGCGTTCACCGGGTGCCTCGTCGGCGTCCGCGTGGCTCCACAGCGACGAGACGAGCTCGGTGCGCTCGATGGTGCGGCCCTCACGGAGCACGAGATACTGCAGCAACTCGAACTCCTTGAACGTGAGCTGCGCGGTCTCGCCCTCGATGTGCACGCGGCGGCGGGAGATGTCGATCGTCACCCCTCCGGGCACGTGGTCGTCCTCCGGCTCGTCCTGCTTCGTGCGGGCGACGGCGCTCGGCTCGTGGAGCGCGAGGCGCACGACGTCGACGTCGCGGCCGCCGGCGGACGCGGGCGCCAGGGCGACGGTGGCATAGGTCTCGGCGTGGGGGGCGAGTTCGCCGAGCGTGCGGCGCAGAGCTTCGACGAGCGTGGAGAGCGAGACGCCGTCTGCCGCCGCCTTCGCCTCGTCGATGCCGACGTAGAGAGCGAAGCCGCGCGGCGCGGTGCCGACCGGGACGGTGCCGGCGGCGGGGGTCGCCGTGCTCGCGGCCGGGGCGGCCACGGCGGGACGCTGCGGCACGTCGGAGACTGCGCGCAGGTGACGGACGGGAGCGGGCGAGGCGAGAAGAGCGGTGTTCGACACGGGAATGTCCTTCGGGGCGGAACCCGGGGCGTGCGGCCCAGGAGCGGGTTCGGGTGTGTGTTGCGTGAGGCCCGGTGCGAGATCAGCATCGGATGGGATGCGAGGGCCTGTGCGAGACAGCCGGCGTTCGCGTTGTGCGCGGCGCGGTGCTCGGGGGGTGGCAGCCGGCTGACGGAGGTCGGTCAGCGACGGCGGGCGCACCCGGCGGGGTTCACCGTCAGTGGCACATTCGGCAACACATGGCAACGCGCGGCATCATCATGATGCCGGCATGTCCGTTCGCCTCCAGGGCGGACAGAGTGCGTGCGTTGTCAGTCATGGGCCTGATTATGACGAATCGCGTCGTGATGTGTCAAACCGCACGGATGCCGCCGTCACAAGATGACGGAATGTGACAGAGTGCATGGTCGTGAACGCCCCGACGACGCCGCCCGCCCGCATCCGCATCGTCGGGACCTCGGGCTCGGGCAAGTCGCGGCTGGCGGAGGACGTCGCGGCGCGGATGCATATCGCCCGGCTCGAACTGGACGCTGTGTTCTGGGATGCGGGGTGGACCTATCGCAACCTCGAGGAGGCTCGGGGACGCGTGCGAGCGTTCCTCGCCGCGCACCCCGAGGGGTGGGTCGCGGACGGCAACTGGAACTCACGGCTGGGCGGTCTCATGGAGCCTGGTACCGCCGGCGGGGCCGACGTCGTGGTGTGGGTCGACCACCCGCGTCGCGTCGTGATGTGGCGGGTGCTCCGGCGAACCCTTCGTCGCGGCATCCTGCGCGAAGAGCTCTGGCACGGCAACCGCGAGCGCGTGCGCTCGTGGCTGAAGTGGAAGCCGGAGGACAACATCATCCGCTGGGCCTGGACGAGCTATCCGGGCATGCGCCGGCGGATGGAGGCACGGATCGCCGCGGGCGACCCCGTGCTGCGGCTGCGGGGCCAGCGCGAGGTCGACGACTGGGTGCGCTCGCTTGCCGCCGGTCCCGCGGCGTAGCCCCGCACCCGTCCCATCCCCACCCCGCCCCCTGCGCCCCGGCGTAGCGTAGAGATATGACAGAAACCTCCGACGAGCTGTCGTTCAGCAACGAGCCCGACGCGTCGCGCTACACGCTGCGCCGAGGGGAGCAGATCGTGAGCGCGCTGGACTACCGCGACGACGGCCGTACCGTCGCGATGACGCGGGCGTACACCGTGCCGACTTTCCGGGGTCACGGCTACGCGGCAGAGGTCGTCTCCCGGGCCGTCGACGACGTCGCCGCTCGAGGCGATCGCGTCATCAGCCCGGTGTGCTGGTATGTCGCCGACTGGTTCGCGGCGCATCCCGAGCGCCGGTCGCTGCTGGCGCCGCCGCGGACCGCCTGAGTCGTCATCGCCTACCTCCTCGGCGCCGGCGCCGTCAAGGGTCTGGTCGGTCGCCGCGCGGCCCCGCACGGTGGGACGACCGACGTGAGGAGAGCCCATGAGCACCGAGCGAGACGAACTCCCGGACGCCGTGATCGATGCCGAGCCGTCGGGAGGCGGGGAGAGCGCGCCGACGCAGGACGAGCCCCGTCTCGAGCTTCATGAGACATCGGATCAGGAGCGCTTGGACGGACTGATCGCCCAGCTGCGCGCCGACGTCGGTGGGCAGAACGCCGCCACCGTCGACGAGGCCGTTCGCGGTCGCCTCGCCGAGACGGGGGTTCCCGCCGAGGAGGAGGTCATCCTCGCGCTGATCGCTGAGCTCGCCGCGGACGAGTCCGCGGACTGAGCGCACGCGGCGGGCGCCTGTCGACGCGCGTCACTTCTCTGACAGCCACCGGCGCAGTTCGCGGGCCGTCGGTCCTGCCGTGCGGATGAGAGTCTCATGACGGTGGCCCTCGACGACGAACGCACGTGAGTTCGGGATCGCGCCGACCACCTCGTCGAACCACTCGCGCGGAACGACGACGTCGAGTTCTCCCCGCACCACGAGGGTGGGCGCCGACACCCGTGCGTAGACGCCCTCGGGCCGGTGGCTGAGCATCGCCCGCATCTTGCGCCTCAGGTGCGGTCCGGCCCGCACGTACTCGCGGGCGCCGAGCAGCAGCACCTTCGGGCTCTCGCCCCACAGATCCCGCCCCAGGCGCCAGAGCCGGCGGAGCGCGCGGCGGTGATGGCGGTCGACGGTGGGGGCGACCAGGACGAGCCGGTCGACCGTGTCGGGGTGTCGGACGGCGGTCTCGGTGACGACCTGCGTGCCCATCGAATGCCCGAGCAGGACGACCGGGCCGCGTCCCAGATGACGAAGATACGCCGCGACGAGGTCGGCCATCCGCTCGATCGTCGGCGTGCGCGTCGGCTCGGGGGGCGTCACCGTAGCCAGGCAGGTCCAGTGCCACGACGAGCGCCTCGTCCTCGAGGCGCTGCACCAGGTCTCCGAACACCTTGCGACCCATGCCGATCCCGTGCACCAGCACCACGGTGCGGACGGACGCGGCATCGCCTCGGCGCTCCGCCACGATGCTCGCGCCGCCGTGTGCGAAGACCTCGATGCGCCCGTCATCGGTCGGTACGCCCGTGATCTCGTCGATCGCGCGATCGACGGCATCCGTCAGCTGCGAGACCGGACCCCGGCGCGGCCTCGCTGGCCACGAGCGGTCAGAGCCCGGTGCTGATCACGGCGGCGAGCATGCTCGCAGCGCTGCTGCTGGTGGCCGGAGCCGTCCTGCTGATCGGACGCCGCCGCATCCGAAACGGCTGAGTCCGCACCCACCGCGACGGGCGGCTCGGAGACGGTCTCCGAGCCCCCCGTCCGCTGTGTCGTGGGACGGTGGCCACGCGTGAGGGGGCGATAACGTGGACGGATGACCAGTCCGGGTACCGCGAGCATCTCCCTCAACGGCGGGCAGCGCTGGCGCGCGTTCTGGGTCTGCGTATCCGTCGCGGCGCTCACGATCCTCGATCTGAGCAAGGTGAACGTCGCGCTGCCCTCGATCGAGAAGGCGCTGGGGGCCGGTTCGACCCAGCTGCAGATCGTCGTCTCCGGCTACGTGCTCATGTTCGGTCTCGCGCTCGTGCCCTTCGGGCGGCTCGGCGATCAACGCTCGCGCAAAGCCCTGTTCCTCGTCGGGTTGAGCCTGTTCCTCGTCACCAGTGTCGTCTGCGCCCTGGCGCCCACGATCGAGGTGCTGATCGCTGCCCGCCTCGTCCAGGGCCTCGCCGCCGGCATCCAGATGCCGCAGGTGCTGGGAACCATCCAGCAGATCTTCGTCGGCAAGGAGCGCGGTCGCGCCTTCGGACTGTTCGGAGCCACGATCGGTGTCGCCACTGCGATCGGCCCCACCTTCGGTGGCCTGATGATCGCCGTCGGCGGGGTGCAGGACGGCTGGCGGTGGATCTTCTGGATCAACGTGCCGCTGTGTGCACTGGTCATCGCCGGCGTGCTGGGCCTGCTCCCGCGAACGCGTCGATCGACGCCCGGTCGCCTGCAGCTGGACCCCGTCGGCCTCATGCTGCTCGCGTTCACGATCGTGACCCTCATGTGGCCCTTCCTCTTCACGACCGGCGCCCCGACCGACGATCCCCGCCGGTGGTGGAGCCTCGTTCTCTTCGTCGTCTTCGTGAGCGCGTTCACCTGGTGGGAGCGGCGGTACGCGGCATCCGGTCGTTCACCTCTCGTGCCGTTCTCCCTCTTCTCGATCTCGTCGTTCCGCAACGGCACCCTCGTCGTGACCACCTACTTCACGGCGATCCCGGCGATGTTCCTGCTGACCACGCTGTTCCTGCAGATCGGCATCGGCACCGAGCCCGTCTTCGCCGGCATGGTGTCCATCGGCTTCGCCGTGGCCAGCGCCATCACCGCGTGGTTCGGCGGCTCGCTCGTCGGCAAACTCGGCCGCCCGCTCGTGGTCGGCGGGCTGATCGTGGTGCTCGTGAGCGTCGTCGCGCTCGCGATCGTCGCGTACACGGTGCCGGCCGGAGTCGTGGAGTACGCCATGGCGGGGGTCATGGTCCTCGCCGGTGTCGGCGCCGGCTTCGTCGTCGCGCCGAACCAGACGCTCACCCTCGCCGAGATCCCGACGCGCGAGGGGGGCCTCGCCGGTTCGGTCGGCCAGCTCGGCCAGCGCGTCGGCACGGCAGTGGGCACCGCGATCGGGCTCTCGCTGTTCTACTCGACGGTCTATCGCGAGAAGGACGGCGGGGGCGACGCGCTCGCGGTCTTCCACGATGCGTACGCCTACGGCATGGTGGCCGTCGGCGTCTTCCTGGGCATCGCGCTGCTGCTGGGGGTCATCGACCTCGGCGCGCGGCGCAGAGCGGCCCAGGACTGAGCCCACCCGCGGGCCTTCCGTGCGATGTCGGCGGCTGCGCCTACCGTGGAGCCATGCGCATCCTGCATACCTCGGACTGGCACATCGGGCGGACCTTCCACGGTCATTCGACGCTCGACGCGCTGCGGGGTGTGCTCGAGACGCTCACCGAACAGGTCCGCACCCACGCGGTCGACGTCGTCATCGTGGCCGGCGACGTCTTCGATTCCGCGACGCCGGCCGCCGCCTGCTACACGCTGCTGTCCGAGACGCTGCGGGCACTGGCCGACACCGGCGCGCAGGTCATCGTCACCAGCGGCAACCACGACTCCGCGGCGCGGCTCGGCTTCCAGGCGGCGCTGCTGCGCGACGGCATCCACGTGCGCACCGACCCGGCGGCGATCGGCGAGCCGATCACGGTGTCGGACGAGCACGGTCCGGTGCACTTCTACGGCATCCCCTTCCTCGAACCCGCCCTCGTGCGTGCAGTGTGGCCCGGGGTGCGTACGCAGGCCGATGCGCTTCGCCGTGCGATGGACGTCGTCCGCGTCGACCACGCCTCCCGCGGCGGACGGACGGTGGCGATCGCGCACTGCTTCGCGGCCGGCGTCGAGCCCACCCCGCACCTCGAGCGCGATATCCAGCAGGGCGGACTCGACGTCGTCCCGCTGTCGGTCTTCGACGGTGTGGACTACGTCGCCCTCGGTCACATCCACGGTCGCCAGAAGCTGGCTGAGCATGTGCGCTACGCCGGCGCGCCGCTGCACTACAGCTTCGGTGAAGGGCACAAGCCGCGCGGGTCGTGGCTCATCGAGATGGATGCCGAGGGAGCGTCGGAGGCGGTGTGGGTCGAGCTGCCGGTTCCTCGACGCCTCATCACCCTGCGCGGGCCGTTCGAGGAGATCCTGGCGGCGACCTCGTCCGACGATGCTCGCGACGCGTGGGTCAGCGTCGAGTACACCGATGATCTTCCGGTGCGCGATCCGCTGCGTCGGCTGCAGCAGCGCTTTCCGTACTGCGCAAAGGTCGTGCACGTGCCGGACGTCGCACGCCACAGCGATGGGCGGGGCTACACCGATCGTGTCCGGGCCGCACGCAGCGACCTCGAGCTGTTCGATGCGTTCCTGTCACATGTGCGTGACGGCGAGGGGCTGACGGAGCGAGAGCGCGAGGTGCTGCGTGACGTGCTCGAGGAGCGCGTCGTCGTCGAGGCGTTGGCATGAAGCTCCACCGTTTGGAGCTCACCGGCTTCGGGCCCTTCCGTGAGACGCAGGTCGTCGACTTCGACGCGTTCGATGCCGACGGACTCTTCCTGATCTCCGGGCGCACCGGCACCGGCAAATCGAGCATTCTCGACGGGGTCAGCTTCGCCCTGTATGGCAGCGTGCCTCGCTATGACGGCGGGGAGAAGCGTCTGCGCAGCGACCACGCGGATCTCTCCGACCCGACCGAGGTGCGATTGGAATTCACCGTCGGCGCGCGACGCTGGCGCGTGACGCGGGCGCCGGAATACGACCGCCCCGCCAAGCGCGGGGGCGGATTGACGACGGAGCCGCCGCGGGCGGAGCTGGAGGAGCTGGTCGAGGGAAGGTGGGTCGGGCGCGCGGCGAAACCGCGCACGGTCGGCGAGGCTCTCGGCGAGATCCTCGGTCTGAACGCGCAGCAGTTCCAGCAGGTGATCCTTCTGGCGCAGAACAAGTTCTCGCGGTTTCTGCTCGCCTCCGGTGAGGAGCGCCAGGGCCTGCTGCGCACGCTCTTCGGTACGCGTCGATTCGAGCAGTACCGTGATGAGCTCGATAGCCGGCGCCGAGAGGCGGAGACGGCTCTGGCCGCTGTCGACTCACGTGCGCGCACGCTCGTCGAGGAGGGTGAGAGGCTGGCCCGAGCTCACGATCTCGATATCCGCGAGGCGCAGGACGGCGCCGGCGACCTCGCTGACGAGCACGCGGGCGGATCGGAGCTTGCAGCGCACCCCGACCCTCGGCGCGCGGATCCCGCGCCGGCGCCCGTGGCGACCCGTCGCGAGGATCTCGCGCGGGCGCACCGCCGCGCGCGGTACCGCGTCGAACAGGCGGAGTTCGCGCGCACGGCGACCGAGGAGCGTTTCGCCGCCGCGGCCGCTGCGCACGCCGCGGTCGTGGCCGCCGCGGCGCGCGCGCAGGAGCGACAGACGCTGCGCCACCGCCTCGGTGAACTCGAGGCCCGCGCCGACGAGATCGCACGTGCGCGCCGCCGGCTGGATGGCGGGCGTGCCGCCGCGGTGCTGCGCGCCCCTCTCGACTCTCTCGAGCGTGCCGAGCGCGCTGCGGCGGCGGCGGCGCACGACGCCGACACGGCTCGGGATCGGTGGCGTGCGGGCCGCACGGACGCTTCAGCCGATGCCGCTCGCGCGGTCGAGCAGCTCACCGGTGATCTCGCCCGGTGGGAGATCGCAGCCGCTCAGGAGCGGGACCTCGTCGCGCGTCGGGTCGAGCACGAGGCTGCGATCGCCGCGATCGTGGCGCGCGAGCACGACCTCGCGGACATCGATGACCGCCGCGCCGCCCGTCCCGCCGAGCGTGCCCAGATCGACGCCGAGATCGCCGCCGTGTCGGTCGCCGCGGCGCGTCTCGACGATCTGCGTGCCGAACACCTGCGTCTGCGCGAGGTCGTCGCTGCGGCCCACCGTGCCGACGACCTCGCGGCCGCGCTCGCCGCGGCCGAGGCTGCGTACGCGACGGCGCTGACGGACTCCGAGGCCGCCTCGGCTGCGCTCGGTGCGCTGCTGCGTCGACGTGTCGCCGGCGTCGCGGCGGACCTTGCGGCCGCGCTCGTTCCCGGGGAGCCGTGCCCGGTCTGTGGCTCCACCGAGCATCCCCACCCCTCGCCGCCCGCCGACGAGCCCGTCACCGATGACCTGCTGGTGGCGGCCGAGCGCGCGCGAGACGAGGCGTCCGTCGCCGAGGCCGACGCGCGCAAGCGTGCCGGTCTCGCACGGGAAGCTGTCGCTGCGGCCCGCATCGCCGCCGGCGGCCTCGACGGAGCCGAGGCCGAGGAGAGGCTCGCCGCCACGTCCGCGGCGCAGGCCGAGGCCGAGCGTGCGGCCGCGGAACTCGCCGGCCTCTCGCAGCGCCGCGCGCGTGCCGAGCAGGCCGCCGCGGCCGACGACGAGCGGCGCGCGGCGTGCGTCGAACAACTTGCGACGGCGCGCGAGCGTGCCCGCGCGGCCGAGTCCGACATCTCCCGCCTCGACGCGGTCGTCACCGCGGCGCGCGGGTCGTTCGCGACGGTGGCGGCGAGAATCGACGCCGTCGCCGAGGAGCGCGATCGGGCGCGCGCGGTCGTCGTGGCTGATGCCGCACGTGATGAGCGCGCTCGTGCGCACCTCGACGCCCGACAGGAACTCGACGCGCTGCTCGCGGCCTCCGGTTTCGACGATCTCGACGCGGCCCGGGCGGCGCTCATCTCCGACGAGGAGATCGAGGGGATCGACATCGCGATCGCCGACCATGCGGCGCAGCTGTCGGCGACGCGCTCTCGACTTCTCGAACTCGAACTCGACGCCGGCGGCGATGACCCCTCGGCCCACGACGTCGACGTTTCTCGCGATGCCGTCGAGCTCGCCGATGCCGCGCGCACCGATGCGATCTCCGCTCACGCCGGCGCCGTCCGCACGGCCGAGGCGCTCCAGGATCTGCTGCAGCAGGTCGACCGTGCCCTGGCGGAGGTGCAGGAGAGCGCCGACGAGGCCGCCGCCGTGATCCGTCTGGCCGACAGTGTGGCCGGGCGGGCGCCGAACACGATGCGGATGGACCTCGAGACCTTCGTGCTGGCCGCCGAACTGGAGGAGATCGTCGCGGCCGCCAACGTGCGTCTGGCGGAGATGTCGTCGGGACGCTACACCCTGCACCACTCCGACGCCCGTGCCGCGCGCGGGCGCGCGTCGGGCCTGGGCCTCGACGTGCTCGACGCGCACACCGGCCGGCGGCGTCCGCCGCAGTCCCTGTCGGGCGGCGAGACCTTTCTCGCCTCGCTCGCCCTCGCGCTCGGTCTTGGAGAGGTCGTCACGGCCCGGGCCGGCGGCATCCGTCTGGACACGCTCTTCGTCGACGAAGGCTTCGGATCGCTCGACCCCGAGACACTCGAACTCGCGCTGCGGACTCTCGACGACCTGCGGGCGGGCGGGCGTACCGTCGGTGTCATCAGCCACGTCGAGGCGATGAAGGAGCAGCTGCCGGCCCAGCTGCTGGTCGCATCGACGCCGGAGGGCCCGAGCGTCATCCATCAGGATGCCGCTCGAGCCCCCGTGGTCAAACGCGCGCGGTGACCTACTGCAGGTAGGTGCGGGCAGAGGTCAGGATCTCACCGTAGAGGGTTCGCAGCAGGTCGGCGGAGCTCTCGTCGGCTCCCACGCTGGTGATCGTCTGCTGCACGAGGTCGTCGATTCCCGCCTCGCCGGTCGTGAGCAGCGTCTCGCCGATAAGGATCAGCGTTTCGTCGGGGAGGACCTGCTCGATGATCTCGGGCGTCGCCGTCGGGTCGACCTCCGTGAGGATCTGGTTGACCTTCGGGCGGACATCGGCGATGAACTGCTGCTGCGCCGCCGACTCCGTCGCCGTTGCAGAATCGTCGCCCTCGCCGGGCAGGATGTCGCCGGGGCTGACCTCGACGGAGGGGATGGGCGTCGGGGTGCTCATCATCTCGTCGATCGATGAGCCCGCCGAGGAGACGCCGACGAGGATGATCGACCAGATGAGAGCGAACGAGCCGATCGTCGCGCCCACCAGCGACAGCACGAGGGCCGTGATGCTGAGGGGCTTTCCGCCGTAGCGCTTGCCCGCGAGCCCGACGATGGAGAAGATGAAGCCCGCCAGCAGCAGCAGACCGCCGATCAGCACGGCCACCAGACCCACCCACGGCACCGGCACGATGCCGATGATGCTGAGGAGCGTGCCCCCGGCGGCGAGGCCGAGTGCCGTCCACGCGATGGCCTTCGAGCGCGTGTCGGGCACCGGCGGGCCCGAGGGTGCGAGGTACGGCGGGGTCGGCGCGCCGTAGGGGGCGGTGGGTGCGCCGTAGGGCACGGTGGGCTGGCCGGCCGCGGGCGGGAGAGGGGGCGCCGTCGGTGCGACGTAGGCATCCCCGTAGCCGCCGGTCGGGGCGGGTGCGGCAGGCGGGGCTGCGGGCGGGTAGACCTCGGTGGGGGTGGAGTCCACCGCGTCGGGAGCGACCGCGTCGGGGACGTCGGCGGCCGAGCCGTCCGGATCCTGAGGATTCGTGGGCGGGGGTGTCGACATCTGTTCTTCCTTCGTTTTGTCCGATCATCGCGGGGCCTGGTCCGGGAGACGTCGGCGTGGCGGCGGTATGTCGACCCTATCGACTCACGGTGACTTTGTTCTCGGTGAGCTGTCCGCGACGTTTCTCACGTCGCATCCGATGACCGCGACATGCCATCCTGAGACAGGATGGGAGCAGGCGGCATCCCGCCGGTGCGAGCACGCGGCGGGACGCCCGATGAAAGGGACGCCATGACACTCACCTCGGTTCTGCTCGACACTCCGCCCTCGGTGGCCGCGCGACTCGGCTGGGACCCGGCCACGACCGTCCACGATCGTCGCCGCATTCTCGCGAAGGAGCTCATTGCCGCTCGCCTCGGCTGTGACGTGAACGACATCCGTATCGAGCGCGAGGCGCCGCGCGGCTTCGGCTACCACACGCGCCTGATCGCCTCGCGTGACGGTGAGGAGCTGCCGATCGCCATCGTCACGGCGAGCTTCCGCGCCGCGACGATCGTCGCCATCTGCGACCCGGGCCTTCCGCTGGGCATCGACATCCGTGACATGACACCGGAACCCGCCGACATCCGCTTCATGCAGAAGCACTCGCACCTGTTCGACCCGGACAACATCCCCGACCTGCTCCAGCACTGGGTGCGGGTGCAGGCGGTGCTCGAGGCCGACGGTCGCGGGGTGCGCGTCGCGCCCGACAACGTGCGGCTGGACATGGGGCGGCTGAAGGGATGGATCCCGGACCGCAACATGAAGTACACGCTCGTCGACGCCTCGCGCGACAGCTGGGTGATCACGATCGCGATCGGAACCCTTCCCGCGGCCTGAGTCCCGTGTTCATCCGTCCCTTGCTGCCGCATCCGACGGGGTGAAGCGACCAGAGCGGACGGATGAACGCCGCGGGGCGCGGGTGGGCTCAGGCGGCCGGGAACGCGCGGTCGAGCTCGGCGAGCCACACCGCGGCGTTGCCGTCGCTGGGCGCTCGCCAGTCGCCGCGCGGCGAGAGCGACCCCGACGGAAGCACCTTCGGCCCGTTGGGGATCGCGGTGCGCTTGAACTGCGCGAAGCCGAAGTAGCGCGTCAGGAACACCCGCAGCCAGCGCACGATCGTCTCGCGGTCGTAACCGTAGCGGTCGGATGCCGGGAAGCCCGGCGGCCACGCACCGGCATCGGCGTCGCGCCAGGCGTGCTCCGCGAGGAAGACGATCTTCGACGGCCGGAAGCCGTAGCGCAGCACGTGGAACAGCGCGAAATCGTGCAGCGCATAAGGGCCGATGGTGTCCTCGGTCGATTGGACCTTGCCGTCCTGGCCCGCGGGCACCAGCTCGGGGCTGATCTCGGTGTCCAGCACCGCCTGCAGCACGTCCTTCGCCGCCGGCGACAGGCTCATGCCGTCGTCGGCGGCGTGGGCGATGACCCATCGGATGAGGTGCTGGATGAGTGTCTTGGGCACCCCGGCGTTCACCGCGTAGTGGCTCATCTGGTCACCGACGCCGTAGGTGGCCCATCCCAGGGCGAGCTCCGACAGGTCGGAGGTGCCCACGACGAATCCGCCGTTCTGATTCGCGAGTCGGAACAGGAAGTCGGTGCGCGCCCCGGCCTGCACGTTCTCGAACGTCACGTCGTACACGGGCTCGCCGTTCGCGAAGGGGTGTCCGATGCCCGTCAGCAGCTCGGTGGCCATCGGCCGGATGTCGATCGTCTGGATCGATGCGCCGATCGCTTCGGCGAGGGCGATGGCGTTCGACTTCGTGTGATCGCTCGTCGCGAATCCCGGCATCGTGTAGGCGAGGATGTCGCTGCGCGGGCGACCCATGCGGTCCATCGCCCGCGCGACGACGAGGAGGGCGTGCGTCGAATCGAGGCCGCCGGAGACGCCGATCACGGGCTTCGGTGACCCGATCGCGCGCATCCGCTGCTCGAGCGCGGACACCTGGATGTTGAACGCTTCGTAGCAGTCCTGGTCGAGTCGTGCCGGGTCGTCGGGCACGAAGGGGAAGCGGTCGAGCGGGCGACGCAGCCCGATGTCGGATGCCGGGGGATCGACCGTGAATGCCACCGTGCGCATCGGCGCCGCTGCCGGTGCAACCGCGCGGCGGTTGTCGTCGAACGTGCCCTGGCGAAGGCGGTCCTGGCGGATGCGGTCGAGGTCGATGTCGGCGATGGCGCTGCGCGGGCCGTCCGGGAAGCGCTCGGTTTCGGCCAGGAGGGCGCCCGACTCGTAGATCATCGTCTGTCCGTCCCACGACACGTCGTTGGTCGACTCGCCCAGGCCCGCGGCCGCGTAGACGTAGGCGGCGATGCAGCGGAACGACTGAGACTTCGCGAGAAGGTGACGATCATCGGCCCGCGCGACGGTGATCGGGCTGCCGGAGAGGTTCAGGAGCACGGTCGCACCGGCGAGAGCGGCGGTGGACGACGGCGGCACGGGCACCCACATGTCCTCGCACACCTCCGCGTGGACCACCAGGCCCGGCACGTCGTCCGCGGCGAACAGCAGGTCGGTGCCGACGGGCACCTCCTGGCCGACCAGCACGGTGGATTCCGGGGCATCCGTTCCGGCCGCGTACCAGCGGGCCTCGTAGAACTCGCGATAGGTCGGCAGATAGCTCTTCGGTGCGACGCCGAGCACGCGGCCGCCGTGGATGATCACCGCGCAGTTGTAGAGGCGTGGCCCCAGCCGCAGCGGTGCGCCGACGACCAGCAGCGGACGCAGCTGCTGCGAGGCCGAGACGAGGGTGGCGATGGCGGCGTGGACGGCGTCGAGCACGGCATCCTGCATCACGAGGTCGTCGATGGCGTATCCGGTCAGGCAGAGCTCCGGGAAGACGGCGACGGCGACGGCATCGTCGCTGAGCGCGCGGGCCGCGTCGATGACCGCCTCGGCGTTTCGCGCCGGGTCGGCGATCGCGACGGGGATCGTACAGGCGGCGACCCGGGCGAACCCGTGCCGATAGACGCTCTCGAACGGCAGGTTCTCGCTCACCCCTCCAGTCTGGCAGGTGCGCCGGCGCTGGGCGATGTCGGCGGCGCCGACTAGCGTCGAAGGCGGAAGGGTGACATGCGATACATCGAGGACACCGGCGACGGCGCGCGCATCGTCTGGAGCGCGAGCGATTTGAAAGCAGCCGCCGAGTGCGAGTTCGCGTGGCTGCGTGCGATCGACGCCAAGCTCGGACGGGTGCCGGCGGTCGTCGAACCCGAAGACCTCACCCTCGAGCGCGCCGGTCGGCTCGGCACCCAGCACGAGCTGCGCCAGCTGGAGGCCTACCGCGCGCAGTATCCCGGACGTGTCGTGGAACTGCCCGAGACGCGATCGTCGGATGCCGCGGCCGTCGCGGCTGCGGTGGCCGCGACGACGGCGGCGCTGGCCGACCCCGCCGTCGCGGTCATCTATCAGGCGGTGTTCGCCACCGAGGAGTTCGTCGGATTCGCCGACTTCCTCGTGCGCGACGACCCCGCTCGCCCCGCGGATACCGCCGCCAACCCGTGGGTCGTGCAGGACACCAAACTCGCGCGTCACGCACGCGTGACGGCGTTGATGCAGCTTGCGGCATATGCCGACCAGCTCGACCGGCTAGGAGTGCCGCGCAGCGGCCGGGTGGAGTTGCTGCTCGGCGACGGCACGACCTCGACGCACGCCGTCAGCGACCTCCTGCCCGTCTTCCGGTTGCGCAGGCAGCGACTGCGGGCGCTCGTCGCCGACCGCGACATCGCGGCGGGCGCCACGGGCGCTCCGATCGCGTGGGGAGACGACCGGGGTGAGCTCAGGATCGTGGCGTGCGGCCGATGCGCGACCTGCGATGCGGAGGTCGTCGCCCATCGCGACCTGCTGCTCGTCGCGGGGATGCGACCCGTGCAGCGTGACCGGCTGCGCGCCGCCGGCATCCATACCATCGACGACCTGGCCGCCGCGAGCGCGCCTCCCGAGCGGATGTCGGGTGACACGTTCGCCGGCCTGCGTACGCAGGCGCGCCTGCAGCTGGACAGCCCGGCGGGCGGCGTGGGGGAGACGGCAACCGCGGCCGCGCCGCCGGTGCCGACCTTCGAGGTGGTCTTTCCGAAGGCGATCGGAGCGCTGCCCCGGCCCGACCGCGGCGACCTCTTCTTCGACTTCGAGGGAGACCCGCTCTACACCGAAACCGCCGACGGGGTGGGAGCGATGTGGGGCATCGACTACCTGTTCGGCTGGGTCGATGACGACGAGCAATACGCGGCGCTGTGGGCGCATTCCTTTGCCGACGAGAAGCGGGCGCTCGAGGATTTCCTGGATGTGGTGGCGCTGCGCCGGCGCGCCCACCCCGGAATGCACATCTACCACTACGCGCCGTACGAACCGACGCATCTGCTGGCGATGGCCGCCCGCTACGGTGTGCGCGAGGCCGAGGTCGACACGCTGTTGCGTGAGGGCGTCTTCGTCGACCTCTACCCGATCGTCCGGCGCGCCCTTCGCGTGGGATCGCGCTCGTACTCGATCAAGAAGCTCGAGCCGCTCTACATGGGCGCCGAGGTGCGCACCAGCGACGTGCAGCGCGGCGACGACTCGATCGTCAAGTATGTCGAGGCGCGCGAGCTGATGGACGCGGGGGCGGATGCCGCGGGAGCGGCGATTCTCGACGATCTCGCCGACTACAACCGCTACGACTGCGTCTCGACCCGGCGCTTGCGCAACTGGCTGGTCGAGCGGGCCCGGGAGTCCAAGCTCCTGCCCTCGGCAGACGTCGACGCCGCAGAGCGTCCCTACGAACCCTCCCCGCGTGCCGATGCGCTCACGCGGATGGCGGGCGCTGCCGAGAGGGACGATGCCCCCGATGTGGCCGCGGTCACCGCGCTCAAGCTCGCCGCCGCGGCGATCGACTACTACCCCCGCGAGGCGAAGACCTTCTGGGCGACGCACTTCCTGCGGCTGCGTGAGCCCGTCTCGATCTGGGAGGACACCCGCGACGTCGTCGTCTTCGATCACGATCGGTGCCGAGTCCTGAGCGACTGGCACGTACCGGAGGGCGGACGCGTCCAGCGTCGCGTGATCGAGCTGCGCGGCGATCTCGCGCCGGGCACGAAGCTGTCCGCGGGGGGCGCGGTCTTCCTGCTGTACGAGCTGCCGACACCGTTCCCGGTCGACGCCAGCCCGCGATGGATCCACGCTGCACGTACGGTCCGCGTCGTCGACGTCCTCGATGACGGCATGGTCGTGGAGGAGAACTCCATTCAGG
Source organism: Microbacterium sp. MRS-1 (assembly GCF_000585455.1). Taxonomy (NCBI): domain Bacteria; kingdom Bacillati; phylum Actinomycetota; class Actinomycetes; order Micrococcales; family Microbacteriaceae; genus Microbacterium; species Microbacterium sp. MRS-1. Next base: position 102,710 of record NZ_JAUF01000030.1, on the reverse strand, counting down.
GGTTCACCTGGCAGGAGCTGCCGATCGCCTCCACACCGCCCGCGCCGCCGCAGGCCGGGTCGCAACAGGCGGCCATCGACCAGTGGGCCGACGCGATCATCCAGGCTGCGCCCCTGCACTCCGCAGCGTTCCCGTCCGACGCCGCGACCGATCTGCTGCTGCGCAGGGTTCCGCGCACGCGCTCGGGCGCGCTCGCCCGCGGTGAGGGCCTCGGCGACGCGGTCGACGAGATCGCCCGCGCGGTCGACGACCTCGACCGCAGCTATCTGGCCGTGCAGGGTCCGCCGGGCACCGGCAAGACCTATGTCGGCTCGCACGTGGTTGCACGGCTCGTCCGCGAGAAGGGATACCGCGTCGGTGTCGTGGCGCAGTCGCACGCGGTCGTGGAGAACATGCTCGCGCGCATCGTCGATGCGGGCGTGCCGGGTGAGCGCGTCGCGAAGGCGACGAAGGGCACGGCATCCGGCGCCGAGAGCTTCACCGTCATCGCGAAGGACGGCTACGCGGCGTTCGCCGCAGCCCACCCGGAGGGTTTCGTCATCGGGGGCACGGCGTGGGACCTGAGTCACGCCGGGCGCGTGCCCCGCGCGAGCCTGGACCTGCTCGTCATCGACGAAGCGGGACAGTTCTCGCTCGCCTCCACCATTGCGGTGTCGGTCGCGGCACCGCGTCTGCTGCTGCTCGGCGATCCGCAGCAGTTGCCGCAGGTGAGCCAGGGAACCCACCCCGAGCCGGTCGACACCTCCGCGCTCGGATGGGTGATGGACGGTGCCGCCGTCGTCCCTGACGACCGGGGCTTCTTCCTCGCGCAGACCCGGCGCATGCGCCCCGAGGTCGCCGGTCCCGTTTCCCAGCTCTCCTACGAGGGACGACTCGCTGCCCACCACTCCACCTCGGCTCGTCGCCTCGAGGGGGTCGCGGCCGGCGTCGTTCCGGTGGCGCTGACGCATGCGGGCAACGCCACGCAGTCGCCGGAGGAGGCCGACGCCGTCCTCGCCCTCGCCCGCGATCTGCTCGGTCGGGCCTGGACACCGTCCGCGCATGTGCCGCCGCGACCGCTCACGGCAGCGGATCTGATCGTCGTCACGCCGTACAACGCGCAGCAGGTGCTCGTCGAGTCCGTTCTGGCGGACGCCGGGCTCGGAGAGATCCCGGTCGGAACCGTCGACAAGTTCCAGGGCCAGGAGGCGGCCGTCGCGATCGTGTCGCTCGCGGCATCCAGCGGTCGTGATGCACCCCGAGGACTCGAGTTCCTGCTGCTGCAGAACCGTCTGAACGTGGCCGTCTCGCGAGCCGAGCACACCGCGTTCGTGGTGTACGGCACGGGCTTGCTCGACGACCTGCCCCGCACCCCCGACGGTGTCGCCCGGCTCAGCGCCTTCGCCCGTCTCGTCGGCGCGGACGCGCCGTAGACTCGGCGTACCGCTCGAGGCTCACCGGTCGCGTCCCGCCGGACGATGCCTCCGCGACGCGGCGAACAGGAGCGCGACATGAGCGATGAGATGCCCCGGCAGTTCGAGATCGATCTGCCGCCGGAGGCGATCGCCGGCAGCTTCGCCGACTTCGCCAACGTCTGGCACACGCCCGACGTCTTCGTGATGGATTTCGTCTCGCTCGTGCGGCCCCCGCAAGCCGGGGTGGATGCCGATGGCGCTCCCGTCACCGTCGTTCCCGGGCGGGTGGTGCAGCGGGTGCGCATCCCGCCGCAGCAGGTGTTCGAACTCGCGAAGGCGCTCACCCAGCAGCTGGAGTTCTGGGAACAGGAGACCGGACGACGCGCCGAAGCGTGAGGCAGCCCGTCTCCGCGGCCGCGCACGGTCGTGCCGGTGCGCGTCATCTTGGGGGGATATACTCCCGGAGGCTCGCCCCCGTGCATCCGATCACGACGAGCCGTGATCAGAGGCGGTGAGACACCATGGCAGACGATAGTAGGCGCGCCGCGGTGCTCGCCGCCGGCATCCTCTCGCTCTGAGGCCGGCGCACCCGCGGCGCTCTCGTGTGTGCCGCCCCGGCACGCACGGACGTGCGCGCGATCCTTCGCGCGTGCCCGCCTGCGGCGCCCGGCGACCGCGTGTCCTCGAGGAGAGACCCATGACCCTGATCGACAACGCCGTCTACAAGGACGGCGTGCGCGTCGCCACCCCCGCCTCGCTCGACGAGGCCTATGCCCTCCAGGAGGCGCACGCGGGTTTCGCGTGGATCGGCCTGTACCGTCCGTCGGACGAAGAGTTGGCATCGGTCGCGACGGAGTTCGAACTGCATCCCCTCGCCATCGAGGACGCGGCTCTGGGGCACCAGCGTTCGAAGGTCGAGCGGTACGGCGACACGCTGTTCGTCGTGCTGCGTCCCGCGCGCTACGACGACGAGCGCGAAGAGCTCGACATCGGCGAGCTGCATCTGTTCGTCGGCCCCGACTTCGTCATCACCATCCGTCACGCCGAATCGCCCGATCTCGGGGCCGTGCGGCGGCGCCTCGAACAGCAGCCGGAACTGCTGGCGCTGGGATCGGAAGCGGTGCTGTACGCCGTACTCGACCGTGTCGTCGACGAGTACGAGCCTCTGGTCGCCGGCATCGAAAACGACATCGACGAGATCGAGGACGACCTGTTCGGCGACGCGGACGACGATGCGCTGTCCCGCCGCATCTACGAGCTGTCGGGCGAGCTGAACCGCTTCGCGCGGGCCACGCACCCGCTCGTCCCGATCATCGAGTGGCTGCAGCGCGGCCACGACGCCTACCACGTCGACATCGAGTTGCAGCGGCGGCTGCGCGACGTCCGCGACCATGCCCTCCGCGTCACGGAGCGCATCGACGGTTTCCGTGCGGTGCTCGACAAGGCGCTCATCGTGCATTCCGCGCTCGTCTCGCGGCGCCAGACCGAGGTGAATCTGGCCCAGAACGAACAGGTGAAGAAGATCTCCTCGTGGGCGGCGATCATCTTCGCCCCGACGCTGATCGGCACGGTCTACGGCATGAACTTCGACGTCATGCCCGAACTGCACTGGGAGTACGGCTACCCCGTCGCTCTCGGCGTGATGGTGGCTTTCCCCACCGTGCTCTACCTGATCTTCAAGCGGCGGCGGTGGCTGTGAGCCTCGTTCGTCCGTCCCGTTACGTCACTCTCGGCATCCGATAGCGACGACACGGGGCGGATGAAGCCGCTCAGACGGTGCCGTAGAGGCGGTCGCCGGCGTCGCCGAGGCCGGGAACGATGTAGCCCTTCTCGTTGAGGCGCTCGTCGAGCGCACCGAGCACGAGGGTCACGTCGCGGTCCCCGACGAGCTCCTCGATCTTCGCGACGCCCTCGGGCGCGCCGAGGATGCAGATCGCGGTCACGTCCTGCGCGCCGCGGGCGAAGAGGAAGTCGATCGCCGCGCCGAGCGATCCACCGGTCGCGAGCATCGGGTCGAGAACGAAGCACTGGCGGTCGCTGAGGTCGTCTGGAAGGCGCTCGGCGTACGTGTAGGGCTGCAGGGTCTGCTCGTTGCGCGCCATGCCGAGGAAGCCGATCTCGGCGGTGGGCAGCAGCTTCACCATGCCGTCGAGCATGCCGAGGCCGGCGCGCAGGATCGGCACCACGAGGGGTCGCGGCTCGGAGATGCGCACCCCGGTCGTCGTCGTGACGGGCGTCTGGATCTCGACCTCTTCGACGCGCACGCTGCGGGTCGCCTCGTAGGCGAGCAGCGTCAGCAGCTCCTCGGTGAGCTGACGGAACACCGGCGACGGTGTGCGCTCGTCGCGCAGCACGGTCAGCTTGTGGGTGATGAGGGGGTGATCGGCAACGTGCACGCGCATGATCTCAGCCTACGCTGAAGGCATGAGCCTGCCCGTGCGTGCCGACGACGAGAACGCGCTGCGTCGCGCGCTCGCGCTCGCCGCCGAGGCCGCTGCCGCGGGCGAGATCCCGGTGGGTGCCGTCGTGAGGGATGCCGCGGGCACCGTGATCGGCGTCGGACGCAATCGGCGCGAGGCCACGGCCGATCCCACCGCCCACGCGGAGATCGTGGCGCTGCGCGAGGCCGCGGCATCCCTCGGCACCTGGAATCTGGAGGGGTGCACGCTGACGGTCACCCTCGAGCCGTGTCTGATGTGCGCGGGCGCGATCCTGCAGGCCCGCGTCGGCCGGGTCGTGTTCGGCGCGTGGGACGAGAAGGCGGGAGCTGCGGGATCGGTGTACGACGTGCTGCGTGACCGGCGGCTGCCGGTGCGGGCCGAGGTGGTCGGCGGCATCCTCGAGGACGACGCGCGCGCTCTGCTGCGCACCTTCTTCGACGCCCGTCGCTGACGAGGTGGCCCGGCTCAGTCGGAGGAGCTGAGGATGATCGCCTCGGTGGGCGGGGCGGGATCGGCCGGCCGGCCGATGTAGCCGATGTTCTCCAGCAGGGCGCGGCGGAACTGTGCAGGCCGCTCCAGGTGCGGCGCGTGGCCGACGCCCTCGAAGACCACTTCGGTGACGGTGCCTCCCGCCGCGCGGTAGGCGTCGAGCACGTCGCGGGTCTGCGACACCATCTCCTGCGCGGGGGCGAGCTCAGCGCCCGGCCACCCCGGGATCACGCCGAGCGCGCCGAGGTGGTTGGTGTCGAAGAACGAGGCGTCCGAGACGATCGCGTCGGCGGAGCCGCGCACCCAGAGGACGGGCGGCTTGGGACTGATCTCCACGATCGCCGACGTGTCGAAGTACTGCGGCGCCATGGTGTTCAGCACGCCCAGCCGTCCGGCGGCGAATCCCGGCCAGTTCTCGCTGGCGACGCTGTCGCCGGGGTAGTTGCCCGTCGCGGTGGAGGTGGTGTTCATCGACTCGACCCAGATGTCCTCGTGCTCGCTTGCGTAGCCGGGCGCGACGTAACCCGAGCGGAAGACGCTGCGCGGCGACGTGGGGGCCTCGTCGGTCGTGTCGCGGTCGGTGAGGCGCTGGACGAAGTCGGGGTTGGCGCCGCCCGCACCGCAACCCGCATCGTCGGCGGTCACGCGCGATCCGTCGCGGCGGGTGCCGCCGAAGCCGTAGGGCGAGACCGGAGCCTGCAGCGTGAGGGAGCGTGCGGGGTGGTCGATCGCGTACTGCATGACCACGCCGCCGCCCATCGACCAGCCGACGAGGTGGGCCGTCTCGATGCCCAGCGCCTGCAGCGTGGCGAACACGTCGTCGCTGAAGTCACGGACGCCGCGCGTCGCGTCGACGGGCGCGCTCTCGGTCTCGCCGAAGCCGCGGAGGTCGATGGCGACGACCCGCAGATCGCTGGGCAGATCCTGCATGAGCTCCTGCCAGAACAGGCTGGACGACACGTTGCCGTGCACCAGGATCACGGTCTGATCCGCGGTCGCGGCCGGGTTGTCGCCGCGGCGTTCGAGGATGCCGACGCGCAGGCGCTCTGTGTCGATGATCCGGGAGGTGATGCCGTCGAGGAGCGTCATGACCGCATCCTACTCCGACGACCTGTCTTCATGAACGGGCTTTCATGTGAAGAGTCGGAGTGCGCCGAGGGGCGGACCTGACCACACCTTTCCGCGGTCTCGCGGCGCGTACGGCCCCGCCGTGCTCGTGCGCTTGCCGAGGGCGACGAGGCCCTCCGCCCACCGGACGGCGGCGGCGACCCCGTCGATCACGGGTACCCCCAGCCGGCGCTCCAACTCGGCATCCAATCCGGCGAAACCGGCGCAGCCGAGCACGATCACGTCGGCGCCGTCGGCGAGCACGCGGGCAGTGGTTTCTCTGCACGCCTTGCGTTCCTCTGCGAGGATGAGGGCATGGCTTCCCCCCTCCCTTCGATCGCGATCCTCGGTGCCGGCTCGATGGGAGGCGCGATCTTGCAGGGCCTCGTCCGCTCGGGTGATGCCTCCGCGATCACCGTGACCAACCGCACCGCTGCGCGCGCTGAAGCCTTGGTGGGGCTCGACGGCGTCACGAGCCTCTCGCTCGAGGCCGACGGCGACGCGAACACGGCCGCCGCCGCAGCCGCCGACATCGTGCTCATCGGCGTGAAGCCCGTGATGGTGCCCGATCTGCTCCGCGAGATCGCGCCCGTGCTGCGTCCGGGGACGATCATCGTGAGCCTCGCCGCGGGTGTCACGATCGCGACATTCGCGTCCATCGTGGGTGAGGATGTCTCGGTGATCCGCTCCATGCCGAACACCCCCGCGGTGGTCGGCAAGGCGGTGACCGGCCTGTCGGCGGGCCCCACGGCATCCGCGGACGAGCTCGCACTGGTGCGCCGGCTTTTCGAGACGTGCGGGGCGGTCATCGAGGTGCCCGAGTCGCAGATCGACGCCCTGTCGACGATCTCGGGGTCGGGGCCGGCCTACTTCTTCCTGCTGGTCGAGGAGCTCACCGAGGCCGCGCGCGGCAAGGGCTTCTCCGACGCCGACGCGCGCCTGATGGCCGAGCAGACCTTCATCGGCGCCGCGGCGCTGCTGGATGCCACGGGGGAGGACCCCGCCGAGCTGCGGCGGCGCGTCACCAGCCCCAAGGGCACCACCGAGCGGGCGATCGCGGTACTGCAGGGCGCCCGCCTGGACGGCGTGTTCGCCGAGGCGACCGACGCCGCCCTCGCCCGCGCCAAGGAGATGGCCGCCGGCGCCTGACCCCCTGCCCCCGAGAAACCACCTTCGGCACGAGAAACCACCACTGCAGGTGTGTGTCGTCGCCGTTGTGGTTTCTCACTGCGGTCGGTGAGGGAGGGTACGGGGCGTGTGGCGCAGGCTCGCCAGTCCGCCGCGGTCGCGCGGGCGGACGAGCCGCACGTACGCGCTCTGCAGGGCGGTGGCCAACGGTTCGACCCGCACCGCATCCGCCATCTCCCAGCGCGCGACCGGATGCCCCGCGCGGCGCAGACGGTCCTCGCGGCGCTTCTCGTCACGGAAGCGCAGCGCGGCTCCCTCGAGCGCGTCGTTGTCGCCGATCCCGTACTTGCCCCAGCCGTCGCTCTCGCCGACCGTGCGGCTCGACGGGAACAGGAAATCCGTGCGGTCCGTCACCCCCTCGTAGCGGAACTCGGCCTGCAGCACCGGGTCTTCGAAGCCGCACCAGCGGATGACGGCGCGGCTGACGCTTTCGCCGGGCGATTCGGCGCGCGCATCCGCGTGTGCCCAGACCCACGCGAGTCGAGCGACGCCCCGACGCGAGACCTGCGACGCGGCCCGCTCGCGGAGATCGTCGACGACGAGCATGCCGCTCTGTCGGGGCGAGATCGCGGCATCCACGACGGCGAGCGCCTGCGCGGGCGGAAGCACGCGGGCGAGATCGACGACGGCATCCGCCGGCGAGGTGCACAGGATGCCGTCGACGCGCACGATCTCCCGCGCGTCGGTGCTGGTGTGCACGCACACGTCGCCGAACCGTCGGGACGCCGTGCGGTCGGGATCGAACACGTGGATGTCGCGCGTCTCGCCGAACAGCGGCAGGCCGAGCAGCACCGCGGCAGACTCAAGGCACAGCACGGCGTCCGGGTGGGCGAGCGCGAACGCGTGCACCCGCAGCGCGTACCGCTGCCACGGCGCCAGCCGCGCCGCCGCGGCAGCATCCACGTACACGCCGCGGCGCACCCGCGCGAAGCCGGGTCCGCTCACCCCCAGCTGCAGCACGCGGGCCTCGGCGGAGGTGACGAGCGGAAGCGGTGACCGGGTGGTGGCACGGTCCGTCGGCAGGTGCGGCATCCGCAGATCATGCCCCGGCACCCGCGCCCGCGCGCCCACATCCCCACCCTCCCCGCGGCCGTCCCCTCCCGCGCCGCCTGGGGAGGAGCCCCCGTGCGGCGGCGAGAAACCACCGGCGCGTCGAGAAACCACGCGCGGCAGGGTTTCTCGCGCCGCAGATGGTTTCTCGCGGGCGCGGCGGGCGGGCGGGCGCGGCGGGTGGGCGGGCGGGCCCGGATGCCGCGGTCAGCGGTCGAGGGAGGCGAAACGCTCGATGTCGCTGTTGGTCCCCGACACGATGATGAGGTCGTGGTTCGTGACGACGGTGTCGGCCTCGGCGTAGCGGAAGGGCTTGCCCGGGCTCTTCACGCCGACGACCGTGACGTTGTACTTCGAGCGCACCCCCGACTCGTTCAGACCGATGCCGCGGATGAACTTCGGCGGGTACATCTTGGCGAGCACGAAGTCGTCGTCGAAGCGGATGAAGTCGAGCATCCGGCCGCTGACCAGGTGCGCGACGCGCTCGCCGGCCTCGCGCTCGGGGTAGATGACGTGATTCGCGCCGACGCGGGCGAGGATCTTGCCGTGGCTCTGCGAGACGGCTTTCGCCCAGATCTGCGGCACCTTCAGATCGACCAGGTTCGCCGTGATGAGCACCGAAGCCTCGATCGACGAGCCGACGGCGACGACGGCCACCTGGAAGTCCTGGGCGCCGATCTGCTTGAGCGCTTCGATGTTCTTGGCATCGGCCTGCACCGTGTGGGTGACGCGCTCGGACCACTTCTGCACGAGCTCGAGGTTGTCGTCGATCGCGAGGACTTCGCGGTCGAGGCGGTCGAGTTCGCCGGCGCACGCGGCTCCGAAGCGGCCGAGGCCGATCACCAGGACGGGAGCATCGCTCCGGATCTGCTCAACCAACGATCGGCCTTTCGACGGGCAGCGAGTAGTGCTGCGATCGGCTCGTCGCGGCGACGGCCGCGGCGAGAGTGACGGTACCCACACGGCCCATGAACATCGTCGCCGCCATGACGTAGACGGCGAGATCGGGCAGGTCCTGCGTGATCCCGGTGGACAGTCCGACGGTCGCGAAGCCCGAGACGACGTCGAAGAGCACGTACTCGATCGGATATCGCGTGATCTGGGCGATCGTGATGGTCGACACCGCGACGATCGTCGACCCCCACGCGACGACCGACAACGCCACGCGCTGCACGTCGCTGGGGATGCGGCGGCCGAAGGCCTGCACGCTCGGCCGGCCCTTCGCCTCCGACCACACGGCGAGGGCGAGGACGGCCAGCGTCGTCACCTTGATGCCGCCGGCGGTGGATGCCGAGCCGCCGCCGATGAACATGAGCATCGAGCCCACGACGAGAGACGATCCGTGCAGCTGCCCGATGTCGACGATCGAGAAGCCCCCCGAGCGCGTCATCGCGGACAGGAAGAACGCCTGGAAGGTCGTGTCCCAGGCATCCATCCCGCCGAACGTCTTCGGGTTGTCGTACTCGAGCAGCAGGAAGACCGCGGCGCCGGCGAAGAAGAGGATGACCGTGGTGATGAGGGTGAGCTTGGCGTGCAGCGACCAGCGACGGACATGGAAGTGGTGGCGCCACAGCGCGAAGATCACGGGGAAGCCGATGGAGCCCAGGAACACTCCCGCCATCAGGAGTGTGAGGAACAGGTAGTTGTGCGCGAACGGGGCGATGCCCTCGGCATTCGGGGCGAACCCGGTGTTGGTGAACGACATCGCCGCGTAATACGGCGCCTCCCACAGTGCGCTCCACGGGTCGACACCGCTCGCGAGCAGCGACGGGTACAGCAGCACGGCGAGCCCGGCCTCGATCACGAGCGTCGACAGCGCCACGGTGGCCAGAAGCTGGCCGACCTCGCCCAGTCGCACCGCCTGACCTTCGTTCACCGGTCCGCCGTGGGCGCGCAGGGGGTTCGTGTCGCCGGCGGCGATCAGCTTCGCCCGCAGGCCCAGGCGCTTGGAGATCACCAGGCCCAGAATGGATGCCAGGGTCAGCACCCCCATCGCGCCCACGTTCACGCCGATATAGACGATCAGGTGACCGAACGCGCTCCAGTGCGTCCCCATGTTGACGGTCGAAAGCCCCGTCACGCAGATCGTCGACACCGCGGTGAACAGGGCATCGGCGAACGGCGTGACCCGACCGTCGGCGGATGCCGCGGGCAGCGAGAACAGTGCGGTGAACAGCAGGATCAGCGCGAGGAAGATGCCGACGGCGAACCGCGACGGCGAGGCCGTGGTCGCGTCGCGCAGTCGATCACGGGTGGCTGCGAGTGAGGTGCGCAGGGAGCGCCATGCACGGGCACCCGCGGTGTCGCCCGTCATGGTCCGCCCCTCTCTGACGAAGAACCGTTGACATGGTACTCCGGGCCGCGACGCGGGCTAACCTATCGTCATGGCGGACATCTTCGACGTGATCGCCGACGGTACCCGTCGGGACATTCTGCAGCTTCTGCGCGAGCGCGCGTCGGCGGGCGAGCGCGGCACGAGCGTGTCCCACATCGTCACCGAGCTGGGTGTCAGCCAGCCGACGGTCTCCAAGCACCTCAAGGTGCTTCGCGAGGCAGAGCTGGTGACGGTGCGCGAAGAGGGTCAGCACCGCTATTACAGCCTGTCGCCGGCGCCGCTGGACGCGGTCGATGACTGGCTCGTCCCCTTCCTGGACGAAGATCTCCTCCCCGCTCCTGCGGGCCCCTCGACGCTTCCCGAGCCCGCGGTCGCGGCGGCCGACCTGGTCGGGCGCGCGGCGGCATCCGCGAAGCATGCGTGGGACACCGCGTTCAAGCGCTTCCCCGGTCGCTGAGCACACGAGTCACACCGATCACACGGGTTTACACGCGGCGCACAGAGACCCTAATGTTGGTTCACAGCAATGCGGAGGCACCGCATCGGGTATCGGTGGGGGAATGGGATGCCGGACCTTTCTGACGTGCGTTTTCTGACGGTCGCGGAGGTGGCCGAGATCATGCGCGTGTCGAAGATGACCGTGTACCGTCTGGTCCATTCCGGCGAACTGCCCGCCGTGCGATTCGGTCGCAGCTACCGGGTGCCCGAGACGGCGGTCACCGAGGCCGTGCAACGTCCTATCGCCGACGTCGGCTAGACTGATCCGAGGGCATTTTTCGAGATGCCCGTTCCCGGACGCGGCCACCCGCGTCCAGACCCCTGACATAGTGAGGTTTTCCGTGGGTTCTGTCATCAAGAAGCGCCGCAAGCGCATGGCGAAGAAGAAGCACCGCAAGCTGCTTCGCAAGACTCGCCACCAGCGTCGCAACAAGAAGTAATTCGTCGCGGCGCGCTGCAAACGACACCGAGCGCCTGTCCCCGAGATCACCGATCCGGGACGGGCGCTTCGTGTTCTCCGGCAGAATGGATTGCGTGACCACCCTCACGATCATCTCCAAACCGGATTGCCATCTGTGCGACGTCGCACGGGAGATCGTCGAGACCGTGGTCGCCGACCTGCCGGAGGATGCCGTCGACGTCCGGGAGCTGTCGATCCTGGACGATCCCGCCCTCTACGCGCAGTGGTGGGAGAAGATCCCCGTCGTGCTCATCGACGATCGCCTGCACGCCCATTGGCGTCTGTCGCCGGAGCGCCTTCGGGCTGCGCTGTCGGCCCCTGACCGAGAGGACACCCTCCGATGACCCTTCGCCACGTGGTCGCCTTCCGCATGGCCGCCGCCGATCCCGCCGACCGCGCCGCGCACGCCGCGGAAGCGGCTCGCCGACTCAACGCCCTCGTCGGCGTCGTTTCGACGCTACGCGCGATGAGCGCCGGGGCGAACGTCCTCTTCCCCGATCAGAACTGGGATCTCGTGCTCGTCGCCGACTTCGACGACGTCGCGGGTCTCGACGCGTATCAGGTGCACCCCGCCCACGAGGATGTCGCGGCGTTCATCGGCACGATCCGCGCCGAGCGGGTCGCCGTCGACATCGAGATCTGAGCGGTCGAGATCTGAGCCGTCGCCTCAGCGGAAGTCACGGTCGCTGAACTCGCCCGCAGGCCGTTCGCGCGTTGCGGCTTCCGCCGCACGCAGCTCGACGCGGCGGATCTTTCCCGAGATCGTCTTCGGAAGCTCCTCCACGAACTCGAGACGGCGCACGCGCTGGTAGGCGGAGAGGCGGGCGCGGGCGTGCGCGAAGATCTCGCCCGCCGCCGCGCCCGGGTCCGCGGCGGCCGCCGCGTTCAGGCGCACGAAGGCCTTCGGCACCGCGAGGCGGAGCGGGTCGGGACTCGGCACCACGGCGGCCTCTGCCACCGCCGGGTGCTCGAGCAGCACCGACTCGAGCTCGAACGGCGAGATCTTGTAGTCGGAGGCCTTGAACACATCGTCGCTGCGCCCGACGTACGAGAGGTAGCCGTCCTCGTCGCGGGACGCGATGTCGCCCGTGTGGTAGAGCCCGTCGTGCAGGGCCCGGGCGGTGCGCTCCGGGGCATCGTGATACCCGTCCATCAGGCCCAGGATCGGCGTGGACACGTCGAGGCAGATCTCCCCCTCCTCCACACCGCGTTCGCCGGTCTCGGGGTCGACGAGCACGACGGGGTAGCCGGGCAGAGGGCGCCCCATCGAACCGTCCTTCACCACCTGACCCGGAGAGTTCCCGATCGCGCAGGTCATCTCGGTCTGGCCGTATCCGTCGCGGATCGTCGGGCCCCAGGCCGCGCGCACGCGCGAGATCACCTCGGGGTTCAGTGGCTCTCCCGCACCCAGCAGCTCGCGCGGCGGCTTCGTGAGCAGGCTGAGGTCGGCCTGGATCAGCATGCGCCAGACCGTCGGCGGGGCGCAGAAGGTAGTCACCTGGTGGGTGTCCATCACCTGCATGAGCGCGGCGGCGTCGAAGCGGTCGTACGTGTAGACGAACACCGTCGCCTCGGCGAGGAAAGGCGCGAAGAAGTTGCTCCAGGCATGCTTGCCCCAGCCGGGCGAGGAGATGTTCATGTGGACGTCTCCGGGGCGCAGCCCCAGCCACCAGAGCGTCGAGAGGTGGCCCACCGGGTAGGAGACGTGCGTGTGCCGCACGAGCTTCGGGGTGGCGGAGGTGGTGCCGGAGGTGAAGTACAGCAGATTGAGGTCGTCGGCCGGCGTCGGCCCCGGCGGGACGAACGCCGCCGTGACCGCACGCGAGCCGTCGAACGAGACCCAGCCCGCCGGCGCGTCGACCGCGACGGCGATGCGCAGGATGCCGGAGGTCGCGGCATCCACCGCGCTCGCCGTTTCGCCCGGGGCGATGACTGCCCGGGCGCTGCTGTGCGCGATGCGGTAGGCGAGATCGTCGGACGAGAGGAGGGTCGTGGTGGGGATGGCGACGGCGCCGAGCTTGGTGAGGCCGAGCATGACCTCCCACAGCTCGATCGTGTTGCCGAGCATCACGATGACGTGATCGCCGCGCTGGAGTCCCTGCTGTGCGAGCCAGACGGCGACGGCGTCGGAGCGGCGGGAGAGCTCGCCGTAGCTCCACGAGCGCGCCGTGAGGTCGGCGTCGACGATCGTGACGGCGGCGCGGTCGGGGTGCTCGCCGGCGACCACGTCGAACCATTCCAGTGCGAAGTTGAAGGCGGACAGCTCCGGCCAGGCGAAGCCCGACACGGCGCCGTCGTAGTCGTCGCGGTGCGCGAACAGGTGATCGCGTGCAGCGCGTACCTTCTCGGTGGCGTCGGTGGCGTCGGTGGCGGGTCGGATGGGGGAAGTCGTCATGTCATCCGCGTGAGGCACTCGGTCAGGCTACGCCCTGAGGGATTCGTCCGGCGGCATGCGACCCCCGCGGCGCGCGGGGGGAACTCGTCAGGCGGGGCGCTCGGCGCCGTCGTCGGCGGCGCCGGGGACGATGTGGATCGCCTGCGTGAACGCGCGGGCGCGCTGCTCCGCCTCGGGGGATCCGGTGAACAGTCCGGTCGAGCCGGTGTCGGGGGCGGCATCGTGCTGTGCCGATGCCGCCGGCGGGGTCTCGGCATCCTCGATCAGCACACGCTGCACAGGGAGAGCCCCGGGCGTCTCACGGTGCACCCAGTCGACCAGGTGCTCGCGCACGTAGCAGCGCAGGTCGAACAGCGTCGGCGCATCGATCGCCGTGACCAGCACCCGCACGCGGACGAATCCGTTCGTCGCATCGGTGACCTGCAGAACAGACGCGCGCCGGTCCCACAGCGGGGTCTGCTCGAGAACCCGCGCGAGCTCCTCGCGCATGCGCGCCGGCGACACGCGCCAGTCCAGGTCGAGCTCGACGGAGCCCAGCAGCTCGCTGCCGGTGCGCGTCCAGTTCTGGAACGGCTTGGTGGTGAAGTACGTGCAGGGAAGCACGAGCCGGCGATCGTCCCAGATGTCGACGACGACGTAGCTGAGCGTGATCTCCCCGATCCGGCCCCACTCTCCCTCCACCACGACGACGTCGTCGACGCGCAGCGCATCGCTGAAGACGAGCTGCACTCCGGCGAAGATGTTGGCCAGCACCGACTGCGCGGCCAGTCCCGCGACGACCGAGGCGATGCCTGCCGAGGCGAGCACACTCGCGCCGACGGCGCGGACGGCGGGGAAGGTCAGGAGCATCGCACCGATCGCGATGATGACGATCAACGCGATGGCCAGCCGGCGCAGGATGAGGACCTGGGTCCTGATCCGCCGGGCGACCCGGTTGTTCGGCACGTCGATGCGGTAGCGTCCGAGCGCGAGGTCGCCGGCGAAGGCGACCAGACCGGCGAGCAGCCAGGCGCTGGCGAGGATCGAGGCGATCGTGAAGAGCTGGCTGGCCAGCGGCATCCACGTGGCGTCGCCGGGAGCGACCACCGCGACCGCGATCCACAGCGCGAACACCAGGATGAGCACGCGGAACGGCCGTCGGCCGTGCCGGATGAGGCGCGTCGGCCAGTCGGCGCGCCGTGCCATGAAGCGGACGATCAGCGTGATCGCGACGGTGAACAGCAGCGCGGCGACCACCGCGATGGCCACGGCGATGGCGAGTTCGAGCAAGTTGTCCCACATGGAGGTCTCCTTCGGTGGGGGAGCATCCAGGTTAGGCGCGGCGCCGGGGTGCGAGGCATCCGGTGCGGACTGTCAGTCGGTCGGTGGATGTCGAGGTCCGCGGGCATCCGGCACTCAGACCCGCCGCACGGTGACGGGCGCGGGAACCAGTCTCACCCGCACGCGCTGGCCGTACTCCAGCCGCTCCTCGGCGCTGTGCTGGGCGTGCACCATGATGCCGTCGGTGGTACGCAGCACCGTCCGCCGGAAGCTGCCCAGGAAAGTGCACTCCTCCACCTGTGCGCTGACGCCGGCATCGGATGCGGACGACGTGTCGGGTGCCACGCGGACGTTCTCCGGGCGTACGAGCGCCTCGACCGGGCCCTCGGCCGGGTCGCCTTGTATGGGTAGGCGCGTGCCCCACACCGTGACGCTGCTACCGGTGGCGAGCCCTGGAAGGGCGCTGGAGAGCCCCACGAAGGCGGCGACGGCGGGCGTCTGCGGGCGCAGATACAGATCTTCCGGCGTTCCGATCTGCTCGATGCGTCCGCTGTCCATGACGGCGATGCGGTCGGATACGGCCAGCGCCTCCTCCTGGTCGTGCGTGACGAAGACTGTCGTGATGCCCAGGCGCAGCTGCAGACGGCGGATCTCATCGCGCAGCTGGACGCGCACCTTGGCATCGAGCGCCGACAGCGGCTCGTCCAGCAGCAGCACGCGCGGCTCGGTGACGAGAGCGCGGGCGAGCGCGACACGCTGTTGCTGGCCGCCGGACAGCTGATGCGGGAAGCGGTCGGCCAGGTTCGCGAGGCCGACGAGCTCGAGCGCTGCGGCGGCCCGCGCCGCCGCAGCGGCGCGGGCGACTCCTCGCCGGCGCAGCCCGAAAGCGGTGTTCTCGAGCACCCGCAGGTGCGGGAACAGCGAGTACGACTGGAACACCATGCCGATGTCACGCTTGTTCGTGGGCACACGCGAGACGTCGCCGCCGCCCAGCATCACCGATCCGCTGTCGGCGGTTTCGAGACCGGCGAGCACACGGAGGGCCGTCGTCTTACCGCATCCCGACGGTCCGAGCAGCGAGACGAACTCTCCGGGAGCGACGTCGAGGTCGACCCCGTGCAGGACGCGTGTCCCGCCGAAGCTCTTCACGATGCTCTGCAGCTGCACGCGCGTGCCGGTGCCGGCCCCGGTGAGCAGCAGGTTGTCGGCGGTGCGGGGGAGGGCTCGGTCGATGGTCATGGACGGGCCTTTCGCGTGCCGCGCGCGGCACGGCCGATGAGGAGCAGGAGGGTGAAGGCCAGCACGAGCGCCAGCAGAGTGAAGATCGCGGGCGTATAGGGATCTTGTTTCTGCACGACCACCATGGCGGTCTGGAAGACCTGACGGTTGAGCAGGGAGGCGATGGTGAACTCGCCGAGCACGACGGCGATCGAGATGAGCGACGCCGCCAGGAGCCCCTGTCGCAGGTTGGGCGCGAGCACCCGCACGATCACGGCTGTCCAGCCGGCGCCGAGCGACCGTGCCGCCTCGGCGAGCGTGCGGAGATCGACGGCGTCGATCGACGCCTGGATCGCGCGATAGGCGAAGGGAAGCACGGTGATGCCGTAGGCGAACGCCAGCGTCCACACGCCGGTACCGAACAGCCGGCCGATCTGCTGATAGATCGGCGCCAGACCCACGACCAGCACGATCGCCGGGATCGAGATGGGCAGCAGGACGGCGAATTCGAACGCCCGCCGCAACCGGGCAAAGCGCAGCGCGACCAGCACCATCGTCGGCGCCAGCAGCAGCAGCACGATGGCCACCGTCACCACGCAGAGCACGAGGGAGTTACCCAGGCCCGTCCACAGCGGCTTGAGGGCGGCGACGGTGTGCGGATCGAACAGGCCCGTCCATCGGCTCCACGAGAGGCTGCCATCCGGCATCCGCAACGTGTAGATCAGGGTCGAGACGAGTGGGATCGCGAAGAACGCTCCGACGACGATGCCGACGATCGTGCGGGTGAGGGGCGAAGGAGTGAGCCGATTCATGCCTGGTACCACCGAGCTGCGCGCCGCTGGACAGCGGAGTAGACGAACATGACGATGCCGACCACGACGATCATCCCGAGGGCCAGCGCGCCGGCGAGGTTCTCGCGCCCGAGCACCGTCTCGCTCGTCAGCGCGCTGCGGATGCGTAGCGGCACGATCTCGGCTCCTTGGCTGGCAAGGGCGGCCGCGGTGGCGTACGACGAGAACGCATTGGCGAACAGCAGCAGCAGGCTCGCGAAGAAGGAGGGCGCCAGCACGGGGATGCCGACATAGCTCCAGAACGCGCGGCGCGAGCCCCCGAGCGTGAGCGTCGCTTCGGCCCACTGCGGACGCAGCGCCGAGAGGGCCGGCATGAACGTGATGACCATGAGCGGGATCTGGAAGTAGATGTACGGCAGGACCAATCCCGGCAGGTCGTACAGCCAGGTGCCGTTGGCGAAGATGTCGATGCCGAACGCGTCGAGCAGAAACAACCTGACGACGCCTTGCAGGCCGATCGTCGCGATGAACGCGAAGGCCAGCATGACGCCGCCGAACTGCGCGAGCACACCGGCCGCGGCATCCACTGCCGAGCGCACGAGGCCTTCGGGATGAAGGCCGAGCATCGCGTAGCAGACCAGTGCGCCCGCGAGTGCGCCGATGACCGCGGTCAGCAGGGACAGGCCCGCAGAGTTGGCGAAGGTCTCGACGATCAATGGATCGCCGAGCGCCGTGATGTTGTCCCAGGTGAACGCGCCGCGGCGATCGAAGAACCCCGAAGCGACCGCGAGTACCGAGGGCAATGCGAGAAACAGCAGCACGTAGGCGGCGAACGGAACCAGGCCCAGCCACGACCACGAACCGCGACGGGCGGGGGTGGATGCGGATGCCGCGGCATCCACCCCCGCCGTGGTGACGACGGTCACTGGACCGCCGTCGCCCACTTCTGACCGAGCAGCGTGCCGGCGGCCTTGGACTGCGCCTCGGTGGGAACCACCGTGTCGGCCGGAGCCTTCGGCAGCGCCGCGGCGAGGGTCGCATCGATGGTGCCGGCCGTGGTCATCGCGGCCATGCGGGCCGGGCGGGCGCCACCCTTGAGCCAGAGGTTCTGCACCTCGTCGCTGTAGAGGAACTCCTGCCACAGGCGGGCTGCCGCTGGGTGGGGAGCCGTCTTGTTGATGGCTTGGTTGTAGTAGCCGGCGTAGCCGGTGCCGTCGAAGACGACGACCTTCCAGTTCGGGTTGTCCTTGCGGTGTGCCGCGTTGAGGTAGTCCCAGTCGAAGACTACGGGTGTTTCGCCGCTGGCCACCGTGGAGGTCGTCACGTCGACCTTCAGCAGGTTGCCGGCCTTCTGCAGCGAGCTGAAGAAGTCGATGCCGGGCTGGAAGTCGTCGAGCGTTCCGCCGGACTGCACGGTGGCCATTCCGACCGCCGCGAAGGCCGCTCCGGCCTGGGTGGGGTCGCCGTTGAGCGCGACCGCGCCCTTGTAGGTCGGGCTGAGCAGATCGGTGAGCTTGGTCGGGGCCGGGAACTTGGAGGAGTCGTAGCCGATCGACATGTACCCGCCGTAGTCGCCGACGAACAGGCCGGACGGATCCTTCAGGGTGTCGGGCACGTCGGCCCACGTCTGAACCTTGTAGGGAGCGAAGCGGTCGGTGTTCTGGAGGGTGACCGACAGGCCCAGATCGAACACGTCCGGCGCGGTGTCGAGGCCCTCATTTGTCTTGGCCGCCTGGATCTCTTCGGCGCTCGAGGCGTCGGGCGACTGTTCGTTGACGGTGATATCGGGATAGCGCTTCGAGAACAGCGAGATGATCTCGCCGTAGTTTGCCCAGTCGTGCGGCAGTGCGATCACGTTGAGCTGGCCCTCTGCCTTGGCGGCCTTCTCCAGGTCGGCGAAGGTGCCGAAATCGGCGACGCTCGTCGCGGCGGATGCCGAGGCGCCTCCGCTGGTGGCGGCCTCCGACGTGCCGGCGCACGCACTGAGGGCGAGGGCTGCGACGGCTGCGACGGCCGTGACCGCGATCGTGCGGCGCGCAAGGGTTCGGGACATGCTGTTCCTCTCGGGTCATCCCCGCGGGCACGACGATGCGTGCGGCGCGAGGGGGATGCGAGGAACGTACGGCTGCGCCGTGTCGAGCATTCGAAGCGGCGGTGAACCGCCGGTGACGGAGCGGTGACGTCTTGCGGGTCGCGGGGAGACATCACCGCGGGCTGTCGGTCAGGGGGCGAGGCGCGTCGGCCCGCGGAAGAGGAACGTCACCTCGCGGATCGAGTCCTGGCCGAGCATGAGCATCAGCACCCGCGCGAGGCCCATGCCGAAGCCGCCGTGGGGCGGGATGCCGTAGCGGAAGAAGTCGAGGTAGTGCTCGAGGCCCTCCAGCGACAGGCCCTTCTCGAGCGCCTGGGCCTCCAGCACCTCGATGCGGTGCTCGCGCTGGGCACCCGTGGTGATCTCGGTGCCCTGGAACAGCAGGTCGTAGCTGTTCGTGAGCCCGGTCTCGGGGTTGCGCATGTGGTAGAACGGGCGGATCTCGGGGTGGTAGTCGGTGATGAACACGAACTGGTGCCCGTAGGTCTCACGGACGTGGGCCGAGATCTGACGCTCGCCCTCGGGGTCGAGGTCGCCGTCGGTGCGGGGGATGTCGTAGCCGCGGGCCTTGACGATCTCGCGCGCCTCGGCGAGCGGAATCCGCGGGAAGGGGAGCGTCGGCACGACGACGTCGATGTCGAACAGCTCCGCGATCTCGTCGCCGTGCTTGTCCTTGACGGCCTGGAAGGCGGCGGCGAGTAGCTCCTCCTGCATCGCGGCCACGTCTTCGTAGGAGTCGATCCAGCTGATCTCGGCGTCGATCGAGGTGAACTCGGTCGCGTGGCGGCTCGTGAAGCTCGGGTCGGCGCGGAAGACGTCGCCGATCTCGAACACCTTGCCGAAGCCGGCGGCCTGGGCCATCTGCTTGAAGTGCTGCGGGCTCTGCGCGAGGTAGGCCGTCTGGTCGCCGAAGTACTCCAGGGCGAACAGCTCGGCGTTGCCCTCGGCGGGGGTCGACATGAGCTTGGGGGAGTGGATCTCGACGTAGTCGCGCTCGATCCAGTAGGTGCGCATCGCATGCTCGAGCGTCGTCTGGATGCGGAAGACGAGGTTGTTGCGGCGCTGACGCAGGTCGATGAAGCGCCAGTCCATGCGCTTGTCGAGGCCGCTGTCGGCGGCGATCGGCGTCTCGGGCAACGCCGCGGCGGCGATCTCCAGGGTCGCGATCTTGATCTCGACGCCGCCGAGCTTGACGCGCTCGTCGTGCTTGAGCTCGCCGGTGACCGTCAGGAAGGTGCCGGTGGACAGTTCCGAGATGAGCGCGGTGAGCGCGAGAGCCGCGGCATCCTGCTCCGCCCCGTCCGGGTCGGGACGGGTCGCGGGGTTCACGAGCTGGACGGCGCCGGTCTCGTCGCGGAGGATGACGAACTGCACCTTCTTCTGATCGCGGACGGTCTCCACCCATCCGGACACCGAGACGGTGCCGTCTTCGCGGGACTGCAGCTGGCTGACGAGGGTGCGTTCACTCACGAGGGACCAGTCTACGTGGGTGGGGTGTCCCGGCATCCGCCCAGGTTCTCATCGCCCGCCCTCGCTACCGTCGCTGTATGGCGATGGCATCGGACGGCTCCTGGCTCACCACCCTCGTCGACGCCGTCGTCGGCCTCATGAACCTCATCGGCGCTCCCGGCGCGGGGCTGGCGATCGCCCTCGAGAACCTGTTCCCACCGCTTCCCAGCGAGGTCATCCTCCCGATGGCGGGCCTGGCCGCCGCCCGCGGGTCGTTCACGCTGTTCGAGGCGCTGGCGTGGACCACCGCCGGCTCGGTCGTCGGCGCCTTCGCGCTCTACGCCCTGGGCGCGTGGCTCGGCATCGATCGCCTCCGCGCGCTCGTGCGACGGATGCCGCTGCTGAAGGTCGATGACGTCGACCGCACCGTCGCGTGGTTCCAGCGCCACGGGGGCAAAGCCGTGTTCTTCGGGCGCATGCTCCCGATCTTCCGGAGTCTCATCTCCATCCCCGCGGGTGTCACCCGCATGCCGCTCTGGCGCTTCGGCCTGTTGACGCTGGCGGGATCGTTCATCTGGAACGCCGTCTTCGTCTTGTCCGGGTATCTGCTGGGCGATCAGTGGCACATCGTCGAGGAGTACGCGGGCGTGCTGCAGTACGCGGTGATCGGCGTGGCCGCCGCGGCGCTGGTCTGGTTCACGGTGAACCGCGTGCGGCAGGTGCGGGGCGTGGCGGCCGACAGCGACCCGGCCTGAACGTCCGCCGCCCGGGACCGTCGTCCGCTCTCAGCCCGGCCACAGATGTGCCCCGCGTAGACTGACGGGGTGCCCGCTGACCGCCTCCACCTCGTGCGCCATGGCGAGGTCCACAACCCGGGGCGGGTGCTGTACGGGCGACTTCCGAACTTCCGGTTGAGTGCCGCGGGGCGCGAGATGGCTCGCAGCGCCGCCGTCTACCTGCAGGGCTCGGCCAGGCCCGTCAGCGCCCTCTACGCCTCGCCGCTGCAGCGCACCCAGGAATCGGCGGAGCCCTTCGCCGAGGCCTTCGCGCTCGACCCGATCATCGATGAGCGCGTCATCGAACCCACCAACGTCTTCGAGGGCAAGCGCATGACACGTGCCGTGCTCAATCCCCTCAACTGGCGACACCTCGCGCGCCCCGAGATCCCCAGCTGGGGCGAGCCGTACGCCGAGGTCGTCGCCCGCATGGATGCCGCGATGAACGAAGCCTGGAACGATGCCGACGGGGGCGACGTCGTCATCGTCTCCCACCAGCTGCCGATCTGGGTCACGCATCTGTCGGTGGCCGGTCAGCCGCTGCGCCACGACCCGCGCAAGCGCCGCTGTGCCCTCTCGAGCATCACCAGTTTCGAGCGCGCCGGCAGCGGCTGGCGCGAAGTCGACTACGCCGGGCCGGCCTCGACGGCTCACGCGGTGGATGTGGGAGCGGTATGAAGCATCGGACGATCGCTCGCGTCGCGGCATCCCTTCTCGCCCTGGCGCTCGGTGCGGGCCTGGCGGGATGCAGCAGCGCGAATGACGACCTCGCCAACCAGTACAAGCAGGGCGACGGCAAGGGTTACATCTCCGGCGACGGCAGCGTGCAGGAGATCGCGCCCGCCGACCGCGGCGGTGCGGTCTCGTTCACCGGCACCGCGG
Organism: Microbacterium sp. MRS-1; assembly: GCF_000585455.1. Lineage (NCBI taxonomy): Bacteria > Bacillati > Actinomycetota > Actinomycetes > Micrococcales > Microbacteriaceae > Microbacterium > Microbacterium sp. MRS-1. The sequence continues at coordinate 80,885 of NZ_JAUF01000030.1, read as the reverse complement.
TCGACGGCGCAACCGTCACCAACGCCGACTACGCCGACAAGGTGCTGGTCCTCAACTTCTGGTACGCCAACTGTGGACCCTGCCGCGCCGAGGCGCCCACCCTCGAGAGCACCTACCAGGCGGTACAGCCCGCGGGCGCGCAGTTCCTCGGTGTGAACATCTACGACGGCCCCGAGGGCGCGAAGGCGTTCGACGAGAAGTACGGCATCACCTACCCGTCGCTGCTCGCCAAGGACGACGCCGACCTCAAGCTCGCGTTCGCGTCGTGGACGCCGCTGCAGTCGGTGCCGATCACCCTCGTGCTCGACCGGCAGGGCCGCGTCGCGGCGCGATTCATCGGCCGCGTCGAGAGCGAGTCGATCCTCAAGACGATCATCAACGACGTCGTCGCGGAGACCACGTGAGCGACGTCGTCTTCAGCGGCGCGCTCTGGCTCGCGATCCCCATCGCGATGCTCGCGGGTCTCGTGTCGTTCCTGTCGCCGTGCGTGCTGCCGCTCGTGCCCGGCTACCTCGGGTTCCTCGGCGGGGCGTCGGGCAGCGTGGGCAGCCGCGGCGGTCGCCTCACTCGCACGGGCCGCGGCCGGTTGCTGCTGGGGGTGGTGCTGTTCATCGCCGGGTTCACGGTCGTCTTCGTCGCGATGGGGGTGCTCGCCGGAACCCTCGGCCGCTTCTTCCTCCAGTACGGCGAGGTGCTCACCCGCGTGCTGGGCGTCGTCGTGATCATCATGGGCCTCGTCTTCCTCGGGCTGTTCGGCTTCGCGCAGCGCACGATGAAGCCGCAGGTGCGCAGCGGTCTGGGACTGGTCGGCGCGCCGCTGCTGGGCGTGGCGATGGGCATCGGCTGGGCGCCGTGCATCGGCCCGACCTACGCGGCGATCCTCTCGATCTCCCTCACCCAGGCCGACCCGACCCGCGCGGTGCTGCTCGCCGTCGCGTACTCGCTGGGACTCGGCATCCCGTTCCTGCTGCTCGCGGTGGGCTTCGGCTGGGCGACCCGCTCGGTGGCGTTCCTGCGTCGCCACATCCGCGTCGTCAACATCATCGGCGGCGTGCTTCTGATCGTGCTCGGGCTGCTCATGGTCACCGGGCTCTGGACCGCGGCGATGTCGCAGCTCACGGGGGTGATCGGCGGTGTCGAACTCCCGCTCTGACGGCACGGGCACCAGCGATCCGCTGCGTCCGGCCGACCACGCGGATGCCGCGACGCCCGCCGCCGCCATCGCCCAGCCGCAGCTGGGCCTGATCGGCTGGCTGCGGTGGGGCTGGCGGCAGCTGACGAGCATGCGCACGGCGCTCGTGCTGCTGTTGCTGCTCGCGATCGCGGCGATTCCCGGGTCGATCGTGCCGCAGCGCACCGCCGACCCCAACGGCGTGCTGCAGTACAAGACCGACAACCCGGGCCTGTTCCCGATCCTCGACGGTCTGCAGCTGTTCGACGTGTACTCGTCGGTGTGGTTCTCGGCGATCTACATCCTGCTGTTCATCTCGCTGATCGGCTGCGTGATCCCGCGCACCAAGCACCACTTCAACGCGCTGCGTGCCCGCCCGCCGCGCACGCCCGCGCGCCTGTCGCGCCTGGACGACCACGCCGAGGCGGAGCGCATCGTCGCCCCGGGACAGGATGCCGCGGCGGCCGCCGTCGCCGCGGTCGAGCTCGCTCAGGCCCAGCTGCGCAAGGCCGGCTACCGCGTCGAGCGCTATGACACCGCCGCGACGGCGAAGCGGCCCGCGACGGCATCCGTGTCGGCCGAACGCGGCTACGCCCGTGAGACCGGCAACCTCGTCTTCCACGCTGCGCTCGTCGGCGTGCTCATCTCGGTCGGCGTCGGGGGCGGCCTCACCTATACGGGCCAGACCGTCATCGTCGAGGGCGACAGCTTCGTCAACTCCCTCGGCCTCGGCTACACCTCGTTCAACCCCGGGCGCTTCGTCGACACGAACGCGCTGCCGCCGTATTCGCTGACCCTCGACAGCTTCGACGTGAACTATGTGCCGGTCGGGGAGGCGGGCCAGGGACAGGCCGGCGACTTCGCCGCGAACCTCACCACCCGCGAGCCGGGCCACGACCCGCAGCAGCGGACCGTGCGGGTCAACCACCCCATCGACATGGCCGGCGACCGCGTCTACCTCATGGGCAACGGCTACGCGCCGACCATCACGGTGCGAAACCCCGCGGGCGACGTCGTGCTGCACGAGGACGTCGAGTTCCTGCCGCAGGGCGCGACGATGACCTCGCTCGGCGTCATCAAAATTCCCGACGGGCTGTCGCAGCAGGTCGGTCTCGTCGGGTTCTTCTATCCGACGGCGGCAAAACTGCACTCGGGCGCGTTGACGTCGGCGTACCCGTCGCTGGCGAACCCGCTGCTCACCCTCGACGTGTACACGGGCGACCTCGGCATCGACGACGGCACGCCCCGCAACGTCTACGCGCTGGATGTCAGCGGCATGACGCAGCTGACGGGCCGCAAGATCGACGTCCCCTCGCTCGAGCTGGCGCCGGGGCAGACCGTCGATCTGCCGAACGGTCTCGGCACGATCACGTTCGACGACGCGACCGCCAGCGGGGCCCGCGAGCAGGTCAAGCGCTACGTGTCCCTGTCGATCCACCGCGACGTCGGCGCGCCGTGGGTGCTCGGCTTCGCGATCGTCGCCCTGACGGGGCTGCTCGCGGCGCTGTTCATCCCGCGCCGGCGCATGTGGGTCAAGGCGACGCCCGGCGACGGCGTCGTGCACCTGGAGTACGCGGGCCTCGCGCGCGGGGAGGACCCCGCGATCGCGGTGGCCGTCGCCGACCTCGTCCGCGACCACGGCGCCGCGATGGATGCCGCGGGCACGGCCGGGTCGGCGCGTGCGCAGGGCGCGGCATCCGCGGGTCAGGACGGCGGCGCCGGCCGGTCGTGACCGGTCCAGCGTGCAGCACGCCGACGTAGACTGATCGTCATGCCCGACGGCCTCCCTCTCGACGAAATCTCCCGGCTCCTCGTGTGGACCGCAGTGGCAATCTACGCGCTCGCGTTCATCGCCTACGCGATCGACCTCGGGCGCCGCTCCGACATCGCGATCCAGCAGAAGGATGCCGCGAAGCAGCGCGAGCTCGTCGGCGCGGGCGTCTCGGCATCCGCATCCACTGCTCTCGGCGGGTCTCTCGACGAGATGCGGGCCGAGCAGCAGGCGGCCAAGGCGGAGCTGGAAGCGCCGCTCGCCCGCCGCGCGCGCTACCTGTGGGCGCGCATCGGAACCTCGTTGACGGTGCTCGGCTTCCTCTTCCACGTCGCCGGCGACGTGCTGCGCGGCGTCGCCTCGGGGCGTGTGCCGTGGTCGAACATGTACGAGTTCGCCCTCACGGGAACGATGCTGATCGTCGCCGTCTACCTGGTGGTGCTGTTCAAGTACGACCTGCGCTTCCTCGGCACCTTCATCACCGGGCTCGTCGTCGTGCTGCTCGGCGGCACCGTGATCTGGTTCTACACGGCGGTCGTTCCCCTCTCGGATCCGCTGAAGAGCGTGTGGCTCGTGATCCACGTGTTCGTGGCGTCGCTCGCGACGGCCCTGTTCGCGCTCGCCTTCGCGCTGTCGGTGCTGCAGCTGATGCAGACCCGCCGGGAGCGGCTGGCGATCGCCGCCCTGTCGGCGCCGGAGGAGGGCGGAGCCGCTGCGGCCACCTCCGCGCCGCGCCGCCGTGGCCTGCGCTTCCTGCGGACGCTGCCGGCCGGCGATGTCCTGGAGGCGCTCGCCTACCGGTTCACGATCATCGGCTTCATCTTCTGGACCTTCACCCTCATCGCCGGCTCGATCTGGGCCAACGACGCGTGGGGACGCTACTGGGGCTTCGACACGAAGGAAGTGTGGACCTTCGTCATCTGGGTGCTCTACGCCGGTTACATCCACGCGCGGGCGACGCGCGGCTGGCGAGGCACGCGTTCGGCGTGGCTGTCCATCGTCGGCTTCGCCGCGGTGATGTTCAACTTCACGATCGTGAACCTCTTCTTCAAAGGCCTGCACGTCTACAGCGGCCTGAACTGAGCCCGCGCCGCCGGCGGCGCGCGCGTTCAGTTGGCGCGCGCGCCGGCATCCGGGGAGTTCTTTCCGGCGCCCGCGCCAACTCAGCCCTTCGCGGGTCCGCTGGGCGGGCTGTCAGGCCAGGGCGGGGGGTGCGGCGAGCAATGCCCGCGTGTTCGCCGTCCGGCGGCGGGTCACCGCGATCGTCGTCGCGACGAACGCCAGTGCCGCCCACGCGATCATGCCGGCGAGCCCCGCACCGAGCCCACCGGCGGAGGTGATCGCCGCCAGCAGCGCGGTGTAGGCGGGGGCGGTGGGCATGACTGCGGCGACCGAGGCGAGGATGCCGGGGATGGTCGAGACGATGCCGGTCGCCACCGCGAGCACCCCCACGAGCGTCGAGATCCAGCGACCCGCGCCCCCGAAGATCGCGACGAGCGCCTGGTTGACCGCCGCGAAGGAGATGCCCGCGACGACGGCGAGACCGGCGAAGGCGAACCAGGTGCCGGCGTCGTAGTTCGCCGCGATCTGGGCGACCCCCGCGACCAGCAGGCCCTGGGCGGCCCCGATGCCGGCGGCCGGTGCGAGACTGCGCAGGGCCAGGAGCACCGACGGACGCCGCGAGCTCAGCGCGTGCCGCGGCACGGCCTGAAGTGCGATGAACGAGCCGAGACCCCCGAACCACAGCGCGAGAATCGCCAGGAGCGGGATCGCCGACGCGCCGAAGAGGTTGGTGCCGATGCCGTCCGCGCTCACCGGGTTCGCGACGACCTTGGCGGTCGCGTCGGCCTGCTGCTGCGAGTAGGTGGGGATCTGCGAGACCGCCGAGTCCAGGCCCTGCGCCAGCGAGCTGGACCCGGTGGCGAGCTGATTCACACCGGTGCTGAGCTGGGTCGCGCCGTCGGCGAGCTGCGAAGCTCCGTCGGCGAGCTGCGAGGCGCCCGTCGACAGTCCTGTGGCGCCGGTGGCGGCCTGGCCGATGCCGCCGGCGAGCTGGCCGAGGCCGGACTGCAGCGACTGCGCCCCTCCGGCGAGCTGGTTCACGCCCTTCACCGCCTCGGGGACGGCCTCGTTCTTCAGGCCGTTCGCGTACCCCGCCGCGTAGCCGGCGTTGGTCGCGGAGCTCTGGACGTCCGTCGCCAACGTCAGCAGCGCGGCGCAGGTGGGCGTCTGGACCGGCGACGCCGGGTTGCAGGCGTTCTCCACGAGCTGCTTCTGGTACTTCGCCGCGAGCTCTTGCGTCGCCGCCGCTGCCGCCGACGCGTACTGCGCCGTGGTCGACACCGTGCCGCCGAGAGTGTTCGGAGTCGTGGCGGTGAACTGCGCCGACAGCTGGTTCAGCCCGTCGGCGAGCTGACCTGCTCCCGCCGCGGAGCCGGTGGCCCCGGTCGCCAGCTTGTCGAGACCCGACGACAGGTCGCTCGCCCCCGTGCCGAGCTGACCTGCGCCCGAGGCGAGAGCGGTCGCGCCGCTGGGCAGCTGAGCGGCTCCGTTGGCCGCCTGCTGCGCGCCGCTGGCGAGCTGGTCGGCACCGCCGGCGGCCTGACCGAGCTGGTCGTGCAGGTTCGTGAAGCCCATGAGCACGTTGGTGAGGTACTGCTGTGACACGGCGCTGCCGAACACGGATGCCGCGGTCTGCGTGATCGTCGCGGTGATCGCGCCGTCGACGACGCGGCCGTCCGGAGCGGTCTGGACCTGGATCGTGGCCTTCTCGGGCGTCTTCCCCGGTGCGGTCGAGGTCGCGGCGGCGGAGAAGTTCTCCGGAATCGTGATCACCGCGTCGTAGCTGCCGTTGGCGAGGCCGGCGGCCGCGTCGTCGGTGTTGGAGATCACCCAGTCGAGGTTGCTGGGCACATCGGGAGAGCCCTCCACCAGACCCGCGGTGAGCTGGCGGCCCAGCGGAGCCGTCTGCCCGTTGATCGTGACCGGCTTGTCGTTGTTGACGATCGCGGCGCGCACGTTGTCGAGGCGCTCGGTGGGGTTGTAGAGCGCCGCGAGCAGGATGCCGCCGATTAGCACGGGCAGCAGGAGCACGCCGAGCAGCGTGAGCCAGGTGACGGGGCGACGGGAGCGGGCGCGTTCGAGGGAGAGAGTCATGCGGAGATCACCTGCGTGGGAGAGTCGGCGGTGCCGGTGGTGAGGGCCAGCGCGGTCACGCTCTGGCGGTGGGCGTCGGCGAGCACGTCGAGGGCGGGGCCCTCGCGACGGGCGGAGGCGACGATGGTGAGCGGATGGGCGGGAGCACCGCTGCGGGTGGTGCGGGCGGCGGCGCGCTCCTGCGCGTCGCGCAGCAGCGCGGCAGCCTGATCGCGATCGGCGCCGGTCAAGGTGTCGAGACCGTCGATGACGACCATCGTGGTTCCGCCGGCGAGCGCCCGGCGCAGCTCGGTGAGGGGCGCGGCGGCGCCCTCGAGCAGGGCGACACCGACGTGCGCGCGCACCCAGGCGCCGCGTCCGGGCAGCAGGTGACCCGCGACGCGCAGGCGTCCCTCGCTCGGGTCGACCCGGCCCGCGACGGTGAGGACGAAGGCGCGACCGGCGCGCGGATCGGCCGCGGTCGCCAGGAGCGTGCCGCCCTGCTCGAGGCGGATGGAGGAGGAGCGGAAGAGCGTGATGTCGCCGACCCCCTTGCCGCCCTCGACGCGGACGGACAGGTCGTCTGCGGCCAGCGCGCCGGTGTAGTCGGGCTCCGGCCACGCGGTCAGTGCGAGCTCGCGTTCGACGGCCTCGCCCTCGATGTCGAAGTGCGGCAGTGCACGGTCGAGCCACCTCGGCATCCACCATGCCTTCTCGCCCAGCAGTGCCATGATCGCCGGTCCGAGCGTCATACGCACGAGGAAGGCATCGACGGCGATGCCGACGGCGAGTCCGAGCGCGATCGGTTTGATCGACGTATCGCCTTCGGGGATGAAGGCCGCGAAGACCGCGAACATGATGACCGCGGCGGCGGTCACCACGCGCGCCGACGCCGTGAAGCCGCTGCGCACCGCCCCGACGGCCGTCTGCCGATCGGCCCGTCCGCCGCGAGCGCGTCGGGTGTGCACGTAGTCCTCGCGCATGCGGGAGACGAGGAAGACCTCGTAGTCCATCGCGAGCCCGAACAGCACGCCCATGAGGATGATCGGCATGAAGCTGATCACCGGACCGGTGCGCGTCACGTGCAGCGCGTCGGCCAGCCAGCCCCACTCGAACACCGCCGCGACGGCGCCGAATGCGGCGAGGATCGACAGCAGGTAGCCCAGGGTCGCCTTCAGCGGCACCCAGATCGAGCGGAACACGATCATCAGCAGGATGAACGACAGGCCGACGACGAAAAGGCCGAACGGCAGCAGGGCGGCCCCCAGGCGGTCGGAGATGTCGATCGCGATCGCCGTGAAGCCGGTGACCTTGAGGTCGATGCCGTACTTCTGCAGCCATTCGTCGTGGTGGGCGCGCAGCTCCCGCACGAGGTCGGCCGTCTGCGGGGCATCCGGTGCCGTGGTCGGCACGATCTGGACGAGACCCGTGTCGGCGGTCTGGTTCGGAGTGGCGAGGGCGACCGTCTTCACGCCGGGGATCTTCTCGACGTCGGCCTTCAGGTCCGCCATGAGCGTCAGTGGGTCGGTCGAGGTGACGATCGTGCCGGCGAGGATGAGTGGTCCGTTCGCGCCCGGCCCGAAGTGCTCGGCGGTCAGGTCGTAGGCCTGCCGCGCTTCGCTGGAGGCGGGCTGCATTCCCGCGTTCGGCAGGGCGAGCTGCAGGCTCGACGCGGGAATCGCCGCGATGCCGAGCACCAGGATCACCGACAGGGCGCTGACGACCGGATGCCGGGTCACGAGCGCCACCCACGGGTTCGTCTTCTTCGAAGCTGCCGACGCCGCCGGTGCGGCGCTGTCCTCGGCATCCCCCCGCGTGCGCGCCGCGCGGCGGCGGCGCCCGAACGGGATGCCGCGCCCCAGACCCCGCGGCCAGCCGGCGACGCGGCCCTTGGCGAAGCCGAGGAGCGCCGGGGTGAGGGTGACGGCGACGGCGACCGCGACGGCGACGGCGCCCGCGGCGGCCAGACCCATCGTGGTGAGGAAGGGGATGCCGGCAAAACCCAGACCGACGAGGGCGATCAGCACCGTGACACCGGCGAACATGACGGCGGAGCCGGCCGTCCCGGTCGCGCGCGCGGCGGACTCCTCGGGATCGATACCGGCGCGCACCTGGTCTTGATGTCGCGCGACGATGAACAGCGCGTAGTCGATGCCGACGGCCAACCCGAGCATGATCGCGAGCATCGGCGTCGTGGAGGACACCGTCGCGAAGGCCGTCGAGGCGAAGATCAGCACCACCGAGAGCACCACCCCGATGATCGCGCTGACGAGGGGGAACCACGCGACGGCGAGCGATCGGAACGTGATGATGAGCACGAACAGCGCCACGAGCACGCCGATGATCTCCGTCACCGACAGGCTGGGCAGCGAGGTCGAGAACAGATCACCACCGACCACGACCGTCGACCCGGCCGGGAGCGCCGTGCCGAGACTCGTGGCCATGTCTTGAAGGGCGGTCTTCGTGGCGGCGGGGACGTTGGTGACACTGCCCTCGAACTGCAGGCGGATGAGCGCGGCCTGGCCGTCGTCGCTGACCATGCCGGTCACGTTCTTGTTGAACGGATCGGTGACCGCCAGCACGCCGTCGAGCTTTCCGAGATCGGTGACGGTCGTCGCGATCTGGTCGTTGTAGGGCGCGTCGTCGACGTGTTGACCGGGCGCCGCCACGATCACGTACTGCGCACTGGTGCCGGCTGCCTGGGGGAAGGTGCGGTTGAGGAGCTCCAGGCCTTCCTGGCCCTCCGTCCCCGGAATGGAGAAGGAGTTGTCGAACCCCTTCACGGCGCCCGTGGCGACACCCACCCCGACGGCACCGCCGATTACGCCGAGCAGCAGCAGCCACGACACGAGGACGCGCCAGGAGTGGCGGTATGACCAGCGGCCGAGCGAAAACAGAAGTGTGGACACGGGGTGCTCCGGTTCAGACGTTCGGGACAGTGACGGACAGGGAATGTTCGATACACCGCTGTATCCGATACACAGATGTATCCTAAGAGCAGGGATTCGCGCAATCCTGAGCACTCGATGTGAACTGAGACGCGATAACGACGGCGGCGGCGCCGTCGTCGAGGGAGGGAGGAACCGTGACCGACATTGCCGACCGCACTGATGCCGGCCGCCCGCCCAGCCAACGCCGGGAGCAGACCCGCGCTCGCCTGCTGGATGCCGCCCACGAGGTCTTCTCGGAGGTCGGCATGGACGCCGCCTCCGTGGAGGCGATCTGCGAACGGGCCGGCTTCACGCGCGGCGCGTTCTACTCGAACTTCGAGTCCAAAGATGAGCTGTTCCTGGCGCTCGTCACGCGCCTGTCCGACGCCAAGCTGGACGCGGTGGAGAGCCGGGTGCAGCGCCTCTCACCCGATGGCCAGATCGACATCTCCGATCTCGTCGGTCACCTCGGAGCGCCCTTCGGTGAGGAGATGGACCCCCACCTGCTGACCGAGATCCGCGCCCAGGCTCTGCGCGATGAGCGTCTGGCCGACGCTTTCCTCACGCTGCAGCGACGCGTACTCGAGCGGATCGAGGGCTTTCTCCAGCACATCGTCGCCACCTACGGGCTCACGCTCCGGATGCCGATCCCCGATGCGGCGCGCGTGCTTCTGGACGTCTCGAATGAGACCTGCACGACGGCCACCCTGGAGGGCAAGTCCTCCGGTCGCATCACGGACGACCTTCGTCGCCGTATCGAAGCCCTCGTGCCGGCGATCGTCGCCGACGGCGGCGCCGCGGTCTTCCGCTCCTAAACGCTCCTAGATCAGCGCGGCGCAGCGCTCGAGGCGTTCGAGCCACCAGGTGCGACGATCGGGGGATGCCGCGTGGCGGGCCAGAAGCGCGGCATCCGGTGTCACACGCCCGAGCGGCAGGCTGCCGTCGACGGGCCGCAGCGGTGCGCGCGTGACGTCGGCGGCGAGCAGCGATGCCGTACCGAGGCCGCAGTCGTAGGGCAGTTCAGGGAGCGCGGCCGCCAAGGTCACACCCATCGCTAGGCCGATGCTCGTGTCGAGGGCGCTGGAGACGACCGCGGGAAGGCCCGCGTCGGCGACGATCGACAGGGCGCGCGCGACCCCGCCGAGCGGCTGCGCCTTGACGACGAGCAGGTCGGCGGCGCCCCGGCGCGCAACGTCGAGGGGGTCCGCCGCCTTGCGCACCGATTCGTCGGCGGCGATGGGCAGGTCCCAGTCGGCGAGGCGCTCGCGCAGCTCGGCGAGCTCGGCGACCGACGCGCAGGGCTGCTCGAGGTACTCCAGGTCGAACCCGGCGAGGGCGTGGGCGGCATGTTCGGCCTCATCGACGTTCCAGCCGCCGTTCGCGTCGACTCGCACGCGACCCTCGGGACCCATCGCCGCCCGCACCGCGCGCACCCGCGCGACATCGTCGGCGAGCGTCTGCCCGCGCTCGGCGACCTTGACCTTCGCGGTGCGGCAGCCGTCGAAGCGGGCGAGCAGCGCAGGCACGTCCGCCGCCGCCACGGCGGGGACGGTCGCGTTCACCGGAACTCGATCGCGCACCGGCTCGGGCTGGCGCTGCCAGCCGTAGTCGATCGCGGCCGCCAGCCAGACAGCGGCTTCCGCGTCGTCGTACTCGAGGAACGGCGAGAACTCCGTCCATCCTTCGGGGCCTTCGACCAGCACGGCCTCGCGGTGCTCGACACCGCGGAAGCGCGTGACGAGGGGGAGTGAGACCACGTGCGCCGTGGCGAGGAGATCGGCGACGCGGGGCAGACTCATGCCCCTATCCTGCCGCGCTGCGCCGGTGCCGGACAGCCGTGGGACAATCGGGCGGTGACCGCCTCCCTCGCGCCCACCGGCCGCTTCGCGCTCGACATCGACGGGGTGCCCCGCACCGCCCGCGCGCAGGCGCTGCTGGACGCCCTGTCGGAGCGGGTCGTCATCGCCGACGGTGCGATGGGAACCATGCTGCAGCGCCACGATCTGCAGATCGACACGGACTTTCAGGGCCTCGAGGGCTGCAATGAGATCCTCAACGTCACACGTCCCGATGTGGTCGGTGCGATCCACGACGCCTACTTCGCCGTCGGCGTGGATGCCGTGGAGACCAACACGTTCGGCGCGAACTGGTCGAACCTGTCCGACTACGGCATCGACGACCGCATCACGGAGCTCGCTGCCGCCGGGGCACGGATCGCCCGCGAGCGTGCGGAGGCGGCGGAAGCGGCCGACGGGAGGATGCGCTGGGTGCTCGGGTCGATCGGGCCCGGGACGAAGCTGCCGAGCCTCGGCCACACCACCTACGCCCATCTGAAGGAGACGTTCGCGCTGCAGGCCGAGGGCCTCATCGACGGCGGCGCCGACGCGTTCCTGGTCGAGACGAGCCAGGACCTGCTGCAGACCAAAGCCGCGATCAACGGCTGCAAGCAGGCGATCGTGGCCCGCGGCATCCGGCTGCCGATCTTCGTCGAGGTGACCGTCGAGACCACGGGCACCATGCTCATGGGCTCGGAGATCGGGGCGGCGCTCACGGCGCTGGAGCCACTGGGCGTCGACGCGATCGGCCTGAACTGTGCGACGGGACCGGCCGAGATGAGCGAGCACCTGCGCCACCTCTCGAAGCACTCGTCCGTGACGATCGCGTGCATGCCCAACGCCGGGCTGCCGGTGCTGACCGCCGACGGCGCCCACTATCCCTTGACGCCGGCGGAGCTCGCGACCGCGCACGAGCAGTTCGTCCGCGAGTTCGGGATCGGCCTCATCGGCGGATGCTGCGGCACGACGCCCGAGCACCTGGCCGCCGTCGTGGAGCGGGTCGGCCATCTCCCCGTGGCGACCCGCACCCCTGACCGCGAGACACCGCCGGGGCACCGAGACACCGAGAGTGCACCGGTGTCTCGGCGCGAGAACGGTGTCTCGCTGACACCGGCGATCGAGACGGAGCCCGGCGTCGCGTCGCTGTATCAGCACGTGCCGTTCCGGCAGGATGCCAGCTACCTCGCGATCGGGGAGCGGACCAACGCGAACGGGTCGAAGGCTTTCCGCGAAGCGATGCTCGAGGCTCGGTGGGACGACTGCGTCGAGATCGCACGCCGGCAGATCCGCGTCGGTGCGCACCTGCTCGACGTGTGCGTCGACTACGTCGGCCGCGACGGCGTTGCGGACATCCGCGAGGTCGTGTCGCGGTTCGCCTCGGCATCCACTCTTCCTCTTGTGATCGACTCGACCGAGCCGGCCGTCATCCAGGCGGGCCTCGAGCTGATCGGCGGCCGGCCCGTTGTCAACTCGGTGAACTACGAGGACGGCGACGGCGCGGCATCCCGCTTCGGGCGCATCATGCCGCTCGTCAAGGAGCACGGCACCGCGGTCATCGCCCTGACGATCGACGAACAGGGGCAGGCGCGAACGGCCGAAGACAAGCTGCGCATCGCGTCGCGCCTCGTCGACGAGCTGGTCGGCGCGTGGGGGATGCGCGTCGAGGACATCATCGTCGACTGCCTCACCTTCCCGATCGCGACCGGCCAGGAGGAGACCCGTCGCGACGCGATCGAGACGATCGAGGCGATCCGCGGGCTGGTCGCGAAATACCCGGGCATCAACACGACGCTCGGCGTCTCGAACGTCTCGTTCGGGCTCAACCCCGCCGCCCGCTCGGTGCTCAACTCGGTGTTCCTGCACGAGGCGACGCAGGCGGGGCTGACCAGCGGCATCATCGACGCCGCGAAGATCGTGCCGCTGGCCTCTCTCCCCGACGAGCAGCGGAAGGTCGCGCTCGACCTCGTCTGGGACCGGCGCGAATGGGATGCCGACGGCACCCTCACCTACGACCCGCTCGCGACGATGCTCGACCTGTTCGCCGGGGTCGACACGGCGGCCCTGCGCGATCAGCGGGCCGCGGAGCTCGCGGCCCTGCCGGTCGGCGAGCGACTGGAACGCCGGATCATCGACGGCGAGCTGAAGGGTCTCGAGGCCGATCTCGATCTGGCGCGCGCGGGCGGCCCGGACGCGGCCCCGCTCACGCCGCTGCAGATCATCAACGACCACCTCCTGGAGGGCATGAAGGTCGTCGGCGAACGGTTCGGGTCGGGTCAGATGCAGCTGCCGTTCGTGCTGCAGTCCGCCGAGGTCATGAAGACCGCGGTGGCCTTGCTCGAGCCGCACATGGAGAAGACCGACGAGGCCGGCAAGGGCACGATCGTGCTGGCGACCGTGCGCGGCGACGTGCACGACATCGGCAAGAACCTCGTCGACATCATCCTCACCAACAACGGCTACACCGTCATCAACCTCGGCATCAAGCAGCCGATCGCCGACATCATCGCCGCCGTCGAGGAACACAATGCCGACGTCATCGGCATGAGCGGCCTGCTCGTGAAGTCTACCGTCGTGATGAAGGAGAACCTCGAGGAGCTCATGGCCCGAGGCCTCGGCTCGAGGTGGCCGGTGATCCTCGGCGGCGCGGCTCTCACCCGCGCATACGTCGAGCAGGACCTCGCCGAATTGTTCGAGGGCGAAGTGCGCTACGCGAAGGATGCGTTCGAGGGGCTCGCCCTCATGGAGCCGCTCGTGCGGATCGCGCGCGGCGAAGCACCGGATGCCGTCGGCCTGCCGCCGCTGAAGAAGCGCATCCATGCCGCGGGGTCGCGTCTGACCCTCACCGAGCCCGAGGCGATGCCAGCGCGGTCGGACGTGGCATCCGACAATCCCGTGCCCGCCCCGCCGTTTTGGGGAACCCGCATCGTCCGCGGCATCGCGCTCGCCGACTACGCCGCGTTCCTCGACGAGCGGGCGACCTTCATGGGGCAGTGGGGGCTGAAGCCCGGCCGCGGCGAGGGCGGACTGTCATATGAGCAGCTCGTCGAGACCGAGGGCCGGCCGCGCCTGCGGTACTGGCGCGACCGCATCCTCGCCGAGCGCATGCTCGACGCCTCGGTCGCCTACGGGTACTTCCCGGTCGTCTCCGAAGGCGATGACATCGTGGTGCTGCACCACGGGGATGACCCGACCGGTGCGCTCGGTGTGCCGGGGCTGCTCGCACCCGACGGCGGCTCGGGCGGCCCGCTCGGAGCCGACCGGCTGCGCTTCCACTTTCCACGCCAGCGCCGCGACCGGCACCTGAACCTCGCCGACTTCGTGCGCGCGCGCGAGTCGGGCCAGGTCGACGTCCTGCCCGTGCAGCTCGTGACCGCCGGCGGGGCGATCGACGCCGTGACCGCGAAGATGTTCGCCGAAGACCGCTACCGCGACTACTACGAGCTCAACGGCCTGGTCATGCAGCTGACCGAGGCGCTCGCCGAGTTCTGGCACGCCCGCATCCGCGCCGAGCTCGGCTTCGCCGCGGAGGACCCCACCGACACCGCCGGTCTGTTCACGCTCGACTACCGCGGCGCGCGGTTCTCGCTCGGCTACCCGGCGTGCCCCGACATGGAGGACCGCCGCAAGGTCGTCGAGCTGCTGCGTCCGGAGCGGATGGGCGTCGAGCTCAGCGAAGAGCTGCAGCTGCACCCCGAGCAGTCCACCGACGCGTTCGTCTTCCACCACCCCGAAGCGAAGTACTTCTCGGTCTGAACGGGCCGCGGCATCCGTCGGTGCTCAGATCGGCGGTAGGGCGGCGACGTGGGCCGAGATGCGGCGGAAAACCGCCTGATGAGCGGCGTACGAGGCGCGCCAATCGCCCGGGATCAGCAGGCCGTGGTCGGCGTCGGCGATCTCGGTGACGGCAGCTCGTGTGCCGGCGATGAGGTCTCGGCGCCACGCGGCATCCGCGGTTCCCGCCACGACGAGATGATCCTCGGATGCCGCACCCAGCGCATCCGCGACGACGTCGTGACGCACCGACGGGGTGAGCCAGACACCCGGGATGCCGGCGGCGATCGCGAGCGGTGCGGCGAAGGTGCCCAGCGACTTGGCGACGACGAGATCGGGGACGCCGTCGAGCACTGCCGTCACCTCTGCCCAGGCTCCGTGGAGGAACACCGCCGGATCTTCGGCCGCGGCATCCGTCCACTCGACGGCGTAGACGTCCCACCCCTCCTCGGCGAGCAGCAATCCGCTCCAGGAGAGCAGGGGCGCCTGCGCCGTGTATCCGCGCCCGGGCAGCAGGGCGGCTCTGCGCGCGCCATCCATGGCCGGGGTGAGGCGGTGCAGGACGACCATGCCGCGATGCTAGCGGCTGGCGCCGGCGACGCGTTGCCGGCGCCGACGGCGAAGCCGGGGATGAGGGCCAGGCGTCAGCCGACGCGAGCGCCGCACATGCCGCACACGCCCGTGGCGGGAACCTGTACGAAGCAGTCGGGGCAGAGCACGGTCTCGCGCTCGGGGATGATCGGGGCGGGTGCCTTGCGCGGCGCATCAGAACCGGCGGCAGCCCGCGTGCGGCGAGCGCGTTCGGGCGCCGCCGCGGCGGCCGGAGCCATTTTCGCGGCCGGCTTGTGATCGGCGCAGTAGAAGCGCACGAAACCGGCGGGGTTGGTCGGATGCCGGTGCTTCACCACCCACAATGCCTCGCGCGGCCACGGCTCACTCGTGGGACCGCAGCCGGAGCATCGCGTGGCATCGCCGGGCACGGCCTCGGCTGCGGCGACGGGCAGCTCGAAGGGGAGGGCATCGCGCCAGTCCGAGGAGTTCCTGATCTGCACGATTCGTCCTTCCGGCGGCATCCTCGGGTGGATCACGCCGTGCCCCATTCTCCCACGCCGCGTGGACGCCCGTCCCCGCCTCACCGGCCGCGACGACGCAGAAGCGGTTGCCTTCGGGGTCCTCCATGATGACGTAGTCGGCATCCGGCGGTTGCGTGTCCCCGTGCACCCGACGGGCCCCGAGCGCTTCGAGTCGGCGCACCTCGGCATCCTGATCATCCGCGTAGAGATCGAGATGAATGCGCGGCGGCAGCACGCGCGGAGTCGCGACGGCGTCGAGCGACACGTTGACGCCGTCGCCGTCGCGCGGATGCAGCAGTGCGAAGTCGTCGCCGACGGGCTCGCGCGCCGCATAGTCGAGTGCCGCCGTCCAGAAGGCGATCTCTCGCGCCAGATCATCGACGCGGATCACCACCGACCCGACGGTGAGCATCAGTCGCGGCCTCCGTTGCGCGCTGTGGTCGTCAAAGCCTCGGCCGGGTCGCCCAGGGGTTCCAGGAGGCAGTCGTAGCGCTGCCGCGCCGGCCAGCGCGGGTCGTCGGGCGCGTCGGAGACGACGAAGCCGAGGCGACGGTAGAAGTCCACGGCGTCGTCATCGGTGCTCGCATACAGGGGTCGCGTCGGGTCGGCGCGGCGCGCGGCATCCACGAGACGAGAGCCGAGCCCCGTTCCGCGTGCCTCGTGTGCGACGGCGATGTAGTGCAGCTCCGCGCGATCTTCGCCGTGCGTGTCGGCACCGAACGCGGCGAAGCCGAGCACGCTGCCGTCGACCGTCCCGACCACGGTCATCGTGGGCAGCTCGACGTCGCGAATGCGGATGAGGGCGTCGGTGTCGAGATCCGCAGCCTCCCCGAGCAGGGCGAGGAATCCGTCTGTGTCGATCTCCTCGGCCTTCAAACGCCGCACCGTTGCTGTCACGATTCGACTGTAGCGAGAGCACTCCGAGGGCGTGCGCCGGGGCCGTGTGGTGACGCGGCTGCCACCGGCTTCGCCCGGCGCAGCGATCGCAGCACGGTGCGACCGACGAGACAGATGCCGATGATGGTGGTGAGCGCGCGCACCGTGTCCCAGCTGAGGGTCGAGGTCACGAGCGAGTAGACGAGGAAGGTGCCCAGATTCTGCGGCAGTGGCGCCCCCGGAACATACGAGATCGATGTTCCGGCGCCGACGGCGAACGGCCAGAACCACATGTTCATGATCAGCCCGAACGCGTACGCGGCGGCGGCGCCGTAGCCCACGAGCATCGCGATCTCCGCCCCACCGCGCACGCGCCGCGGCAGGAGCCCCGCGCCGGCCGCGACCCACGCGCAGGCGAACATCTGGAACGGCAGCCACGGCCCGACGCCTCCCCACAGCAACGCCGACAGCCCCACGGATGCCGCACCCAGCAGCAGCCCGAAACGGGCGCCGTAGGCGCGGCCGGCGAGGATGAGGAGCACGAACAGTGCCTCCACGCCGCCGACGCCGGTGCTCGCGATGCGGACGGCTGCGCCGATGGCGGCGAGCACCGCCAGCAGCGCCAGCGTCTGGGCGGAGCGGACCGTCGTGTCGAGCGCCGCGAGCACCGTGAGCACGGCCAGGGGAGCGAGGGCCAGCGCGATCGGACCGATGGCGGCCTGCGCCTGTGCGGGGAGGGCGGTCGCGGCGAGCGGCCACAGGAACGCGGCGGCGGCGACGACGTTCGCCGTGACCAGCGCGACGGTCAGCGCGGGGCGTGGCCGCGGTGCCCGGGCGGTGGTCTGCGCTCGTGTGTTCCGAACTCCTCCGATCTCGTCCGGCTCGACGGTCGTCGCCGCCTCCGAGGGCGGCGTGCTCGCGGAGTGGAGGAGTTCGGTGCGCGGCCGATGCGTCGCGCCGCGGTCTTCACCCGGCGCGGTGGCGGGGGCGGTGGCGGTGGGGGAGAGGCGACCGGCATCCATGCCGAGCACGCGGTCGGCGCGGGAGATGACCGCGGCGTCGTGGGTCGCGACCAGCACGGCGGTCCCGGCATCCGCGACGCGTGCGAGGGCGGCATCGACCATCCGCCGTGCGTCGGGGTCGAGTCCGCGGGTCGGCTCGTCGACCAGCAGCACGGAGGGGCGCGTCGCGGTCTGGATCGCGAGAGCCAGGCATCGCCGCTCGCCGGCGGACAGGTCGCGCGGATGCCGACGCCCCAGCTCTCCGTCCTCGTCGCCGCGTCCGAGCAGCGCGGCGACGCGCGTGAGGGTCGTTCCCACCGACATGTGCGCGCGCCGGTCGGCTCGTCGGCAGTCGGCGGCGACCGTGTCGCGCACGAACAGCGCGTCGGCGTCGTCGGGCACCAGCCGCACGTCGCGAGCGTGCGCGCCCGTGGCGAGGGCGACCAGAAGGCTCGACTTGCCGGCTCCGTTGGGCCCGACCAGCGCCACCACCTCGCCCGGGTGTAGCGTCACGGCGACATCGTCGACGGCCAGGCGCTGCCCGTAGCGGACGGTCACCCGCGTCGAGAGCGCCGGTTCACAACTCCGGAGATCCGCTACGGTCGCGGCCCGCGACGGCCCTTCGGCGGGGAGGGGAGGCGGAAAATCCGGAGTTGTGAACGGCGCGGGTCGGGTGGTGACGGTCGCGGGCGTCGCTGCGGATGCCGCGGTGAGATGCAGCCACACGTCGGCAACGCCGGCGAGCTCGGCGCCGCGGTGTTCGGCGACGACGACGCACATGCCGGCCTCGTGTGCCAGCGCGCCCAGCAGCGTCACGATCCGGGAGCGCGCGGTGCGGTCGAGGTCGGCGAGGGGTTCATCCACGAGCAGCAGCACCGGCTGCTCGATGATGGCGGCGGCGATGGCGACGAGCGTCGCCTGGCCGGCCGAGAGCTCCCGCAGCGGCCGGTCGAGCAGTCCGGCGACACCCGCCCGCCCGGCGACGTCGCGAACACGCTCGTCGACGAGCACGCGGGCGAGCCCGCGCAGCTCCAGCGCCAGCCCGATCTCATCGCGTACGTTCGTCGTCACGAACCCGACGCGGGGGTTCTGCAGCACCACGCCGACGAGCCGCGACAGGTCGCGCGGCGGCGTGTGGACGCGGTCGTGTCCCGCGATCTGCAGGACGCCGTCGAGCCACCCGCCGTCCAGGTGGGTGTGCAGCCCGCTCAGGGCGCGCAGCAGCGTGGTCTTACCCGATCCGGTGGCGCCGGTGATCACCGTCAGCGAGCCGGCGCGGATGCCGTCGCCGGCCCGATCCGCCCCGACGCTCCACCCGTCGAGGGACACGACCGCGTCGCCGGCGAAGCCGAGGGTGAGAGGTGCGAGGGCGACCGGGCGGCGGCAGTCGCCCTCGAGCCCGCGACCGGCGTAGCCGCGCAACTCCAGCGACGCTCCGACGGCGGTGGCCCGCTCGATCGTCGCCTCGAGCAGCGGCGCCAGCGCGCGGATGCCCGCGCCGAACCCGCGCTCGCCGCGCAGGCGTTGCGCGCGCCGGGCCGTGCGTGCCGCGGCGGCGAGCGACGGAAGCGTGGCCCACGCGATCGACAGCGCCCGCGCGAGCCCCTGGAAGGGACCGCGCCGTGCCCCGCGCGCGAGCAGTCGCGGCAGATCGAGCAGTGCGCTGAGCACCCCGAAGGCGATGATCGTCAGCGCGATCGGCATCGCGCCGACGACGGCCGACGCCAGCCCGTCGGCCGTGACCGGGCCGAACATCTGGACGTGGGCGAGAGGCGGCGCGAGCCGCCACACCGGCAGCGGCAGCAGCACCGTGCCGCTGCCGTCCACGCCGTGGAAGAGCACCCGGTACACGACCCGGACCGCCACGAAGCCGACCGCCAGCGCGAGGGCGGCGCGCAGGGGACCGGGGCGGAAGCTCACGCGCCGAGATTACGCGCGTCGGCAGCGATCAGCGGCGGTCGCGTTCACGCCGCCGGTGAGGCGGGGACACCGTCGAGGGTGAAGAGCAGCTCGACGCTCTCACCCGGTTGCGCCGTCAGCGTCGACAGGCCCTCCTGCGCATAGTCCCAGGTGCCGCCGTCGGTCTTGGTCCACAGAGCCCAGTACGCGAAGGCCGCGGGCATCGATTCGCACTTCTCGATGTACGCGGGGTCCTTCGTCGAGCCGACCGGCTCGGATGCCGAGGGCAGCCCGTTGACGCGGCAGATGACCTGGTCGCCGTACTGCTTCGTGCCCTCGATGGTCGTGCCGACGTACGTCAGCGCGTTCGAGATCGTCACGGGACCCGTCCCGATGATGCACCAGGTCTCGGACGAGCCGCCCTTGAGTGCCGACGAATCGACCGTCAGCGTGACACCCTCCGATCCGGTGCAGGCGGTGCTGGTCGGAGTCGGTGTGGGCGTGGGCGATGAGCCAGCACCACCGGTCGACGCACAGGCGGACAGGCCGAGCGCGAGGGTGCCGGCGGCGAGCAGGGTCAGGATGCGGGGAGTCGACGTCACCGCTCCAGCGTAGGGGAGCGGCAGGTGCGTCCCGGCCGGATCACGGCCCCCGCGCGTAGGCTGGGCGGGTGACCGACTCCTTCGTCTCCGAGCTGTTCGATCCCGCGGAGTGGATGCTCGCTGCGGGTGCGGACGCGTACACCGACATCACGGCGCACGTCTCGCGCGACGGTCGCATCGCGCGCATCGCGTTCGACCGTCCCGAGGTGCGAAACGCCTTCCGCCCGCACACCGTCGACGAGCTCTACCGCGCCCTCGACATCGCCCGCCAGGACCCGCGCATCGGGGTCGTGCTGCTGACGGGCAACGGTCCGAGCCCGAAGGACGGCGGCTGGGCGTTCTGCTCGGGTGGCGACCAGCGCATCCGCGGTCGCGATGGCTACACGTACGCCGCCGACGACGCGACCGCTCCCGACCCGGCACGCGCCGGTCGCCTCCACATCCTCGAGGTGCAGCGCCTCATCCGTTTCATGCCGAAGGTCGTCATCGCGGTGATCCCGGGGTGGGCCGCGGGCGGAGGGCACTCGCTGCACATCGTGTGCGACCTGTCGATCGCGAGCGCCGAGCACGGCCGTTTCAAGCAGACGGATGCCGATGTCGGATCGTTCGACGCGGGTTACGGCTCGGCGTACATGGCCCGCCAGGTCGGCCAGAAGATCGCCCGTGAGGTGTTCTTCCTCGCCGAGGAGTACTCGGCCGCCCGTGCCTACGAGATGGGTGCGGTCAATCGCGTCGTGCCGCATGCGGAACTCGAGCGCGAGGCGGTCGCGATGGCGCGGACGATCCTCGGCAAGTCGCCGACGGCGATCCGCATGCTGAAGTTCGCGTTCAACGCGATCGATGACGGGATGGTGGGTCAGCAGGTGTTCGCGGGGGAGGCGACCCGACTCGCGTACGGCACCGACGAAGCCGTCGAAGGCCGCGATGCCTTTCTACAGAAGCGCGATCCCGACTGGTCGCCGTACCCGTACCACTACTGACCTCCCCGGAGACGAACGTGCGCCTGGAGAGGGTCGACGCGACGGATGCCCGCGCGGTGCTGCGCGGTCTGCGCTCGGCGGTGCTCGGCGCCGGGCCCGCGATCGCGCTCGGCGGAGAGGACGACCTGCCTCGGGAGGTGCCGGCCGGGACGGCGGTGGTGGTCACCACGTCCGGTTCCAGCGGCTACCCGAAGGCCGTCGCGCTCAGCCGGTCGGCGCTGACGGCGTCGGCGATGGCGACGGCCGCGCGCATCGGCAGCGGATCGTGGCTGCTCGCGCTGGCTCCCGGCTACATCGCCGGTGTGCAGGTGCTGGTGCGCGCGCTCGTCGCAGGCAACGAGCCTGCTGTCGTCGCGGGACCGTTTCGTACCGCGTCGTTCGTGGCGGCGGCATCCTCGATGGCGTCCAGTCGCGGGGGCGAGCGGGTGCCGACGTTCACCTCGCTCGTCCCCGCACAGCTGCAGACGCTTCTCGACGAGCCCGCCGGATGCCGCGCGCTCGCCGGCTTCGCGGCGGTGCTCGTGGGTGGGCAGGCCCTGCCGCCGGCGCTCGCCGCGCGCGCGAACGAGGCCGGCATCCGTATCGTGCGCACGTACGGATCGAGTGAGACGGCCGGCGGCTGCGTGTACGACGGCATCCCGCTCGACGGCGTGGGCGTGCGCATCGTCGACGGGGAGGTGCACGTGTCGGGGCCGACACTCGCGGACGGCTACCTCGGCGAGCCGGAGCGCACCTCCGCCGCGTTCGTGCGCGACGACGCGGGTGTGCGCTGGTACCGCACCGGCGACGCCGGTCGCTTCGACGGTCGGCTGACGGTCACCGGCCGCCGCGACAACGTCATCGTGTCGGGTGGAGTCAACGTCTCGCTCGACCGTGTCGAGCGGATCGTCCGCACCCTGCCCGGATTCGTCGACGCGGTCGTGGTGCCGGTCGCCGACGAGCGCTGGGGTGAGGCGTCGATCGTCGTCGCGGTCGGCGCCTCATCGTCGGATGCACCGGTCGATGCCGACCTGCCGGCCGTCCGCGACCTCGTCGGCGATGAGCTCGGCGCCCCGGCGCGGCCGCGTGCCATCCTTCGGGTGCCGCGACTGCCGACGCTCCCCAGCGGTAAGCCCGACCGGGCCGCCCTCACGGCGCTCGCGCGCACGTGGGCGGAGAGCTCCGGCGACAGCCGCTGATGCGGGCCGCCGGCGTCACAGCGGATCTATGCCCATCCGGGCATAGGATTCTGGCGTGGCAGGCAGCACCCGGAAGAAGAAGTCGCGCGCGGCGCATCACGCGAAGCAGAAGCCGCGCGGCAATCCGCAGCGCGCGCGTGTGTCGGGCGATCCCGCGCACGTGACACGGGCCACCGCGCGCGACTGGATCGGCGCCGCGCGCCTACGGACGCTCCCGCTCGCCGTCGCGCCCGTGGTCATCGGCACGGGGGCGGCTCGTCTCGACGGGACGCCGCTGCGCTGGGTGCTGGCCCTGTGCTGCCTGGTCGTGGCGGTGGCGATTCAGATCGGCGTCAACTACGCGAACGACTACAGCGACGGCATCCGCGGCACGGACGACCATCGGGTCGGTCCCGCCCGACTCACCGCCTCGCGCCGGGCGAAGCCGCGCACGGTGCTCACGGTCGCCCTCGTCTTCTTCGCGATCGCCGCGGCAGCGGGCTCGGCCATCATCGTCCGCACCGGCTACTGGTGGATGGCGCTCATCGGCGCCGCCTGCCTGGTCGCCGCGTGGTTCTACACCGGCGGCAAGCGTCCCTACGGCTACGCGGGACTGGGCGAGCTGTTCGTCTTCGTGTTCTTCGGTCTCGTCGCCACGGTGGGTACCACGTTCGTGCAGATCGGCACGGTGCCGCAGGAGAGCTGGTTCGGCGCCGTGATCGCCGGCCTGCTGGCCTGCGCCGTGCTGCTGGCGAACAACCTTCGGGACATCGATCAGGACCGTCTCGCCGGCAAGCGCACCCTCACCGTGCGCATCGGTCGGCGCGCCACGCAAGTGCTGTTCACGGTGCTCGTCGTCATCGCCTTCGCCCTCGTCGCCATCCTCGCGGTGTTCTACCCGCTGGCATGGCTGGCGATGCTCGCGCTGATCCCCGCGGCGTGCGCCGTGCTGATCGTCTGGACGTACCGCGCACCGCGCGAGCTGGTCGTCGCGCTGGGGCTGACCTCGCTGACCTCGCTGGCCCTGTCGCTGCTGCTCTACTGGGCCTTCACCGGCTGAGCACACGCCCTCGCGGGGCGGCCGAGGAGCTCACTCCGAGGGCGTCGAGGTGACCTGGTCGGCCGCGGCATCCTCGGCGTCCTCGTCGCGGTCGCGACGGGTGCGGCGCCGCGCGGCGAGACCGGCGGTCAGATCGTCGAGCGGGCGGCGCAGGAAGAGCACCGAGAGGCTGAGCCCGATGAGCGCGGCGAAGATCGCCGACAGCCAGTAGTACTCGCGCATGATCGGGAAGAGCATCATGATCGCGAACGGCACGACGAACACCAGCAGACGAAGGACGGTGTAGACGAGGGCCGAACGGACACGCATACGTCCAGCCTACGCGCGCGGCGTCGCGCCGCCGACCTCGGATCTCGCAGTGTTCGCGCCGCCTAAGATGGAAGGGTGGTGCGCATTCTGCTGCCTCTGGCGCTGTTGCTGATCGCCTTCTGGGTGTACAGCATCGTCGACTGCGCCCTGCAGCCGCCCACGCGTCACCGCGGCGTCAGCAAGCCGCTGTGGATCGTCATCGTCGTGCTGCTTCCGGTCATCGGCGGCCTGATGTGGTTCGTGGTCGGTCGCGGCCGAGCGCGGCCCCAGAACGCTTTCCGCGCACCCGACGACAACCCCGACTTCCTCGGGAGCCTGCGCAGCGTCTCGATCGCTGATCAGGACGAGCGCATCCGTCGCCTCGAAGAGGAGCTCGCCGCCCTCGACGCCGAGGGGCCCGATCCCGACCGCGGCCCGCGGCCGCATCCGCCGGTGAGCGGCGACGACGACCCGGACGAGCACCGTCGCGGCAGCGTCGCCTGACATGGACGACAGCGCTCTCGCCGGTCGTGCACCGGCGACGGATGCCGCGGCCGCCCTGCTCGGACGCCTGGCGGAACTCGGGGTCGCCCACATCGTCGTCAGCCCCGGCTCGCGCTCTCAGGCGCTTGCCCTGGTCGCCGCCGAGCTGGAGAGTCGCGGCGACGTACGCGTGCACGTGCGCATCGACGAACGCGTCGCCGGTTTCACCGCGCTCGGCATCGGCCGCGAGTCCGGCATGCCCGCCGCCGTCGTGTGCACCTCCGGCACCGCGGTCGCGAATCTGCTGCCCGCGGCTCTCGAAGCGCATCACGCCGGCGTGCCCCTGCTGCTGCTCACGGCCGACCGTCCTCCCGAGCTGCGCGGCGTCGGCGCCAATCAGACGACGCGCCAGCCCGGAATGTTCGCGCCGAACATGCGTCTGGAAGAAGACCTGCCCGTGCCCGACGCGCTCGATGCGGACGGTACCGGCGAGCAGTCGATGATACTCCGCCGGGTCGCGGAGGACGCGGTCGCGGCCGCCCTCGGCGCGGGCACGAGGCAGGCCGGACCGGTGCACCTCAACCTGCCGCTGCGTGAGCCCCTCGCCGGTGTGCTGCCGTCGTGGCTGGGCACTACCGAGCTCGACCTTCCCGCACCCGCGCTCGGCCCCGACGTCGCCGGCGACGAGCTGAGCGCGACCGAGCCGTCGGGAGCGCTCTACCAGGGCGGCGGCGGCATCGGCGAGGCGAACCATCCCGCCGACCCGGAGGTCGATCCGCACGTGCTGGTGCGTGGCCCCCGCACCGTGGTGATCGCCGGGGCCGATGCCGGCCCCGCTGCCGAGGCGCTCGCGCACGCGGGCGGCTGGCCGCTGATCGCCGAGATCGTCAGCGGCGCCCGCTTCGGCCGTAACGTCGTCCACGGCTACCGCGGGCTGCTGCGCGACCCGGAGCTCGGCGGCCGCATCGAGCGCGCCGTCGTCTTCGGCCATCCGACGCTCACGCGCGAGGTCACGGCGCTGCTGTCGCGTGCCGAGGTCGAGGTGCTCGCCGTGCGCGGGCCGGGAGAGCCCCTGAACCTCAACGGCGTCTCGGCATCCGTCGACGCCGTCGTGGCCGCCGTCGGCGACATGGACCGCGACTGGTTCGGCGCCTGGATGCGGGCCTCGCGCGCGGCGGCCGTCGATCTCGCCCCGCCGGCTCCGGATGCCGCCGCGCTGTCGTCCGCGGTGCCGGCCGAACGCCTCGGCGCCATCGCGTCCGAGCTCGCCGTCGCGCGCGCCCGGATCGACCGCGCGGGACTCGTCGATGCCGTGTGGCGGGCGACCTGGCCGCACGACCGCCTGTTCTTCGCTTCGTCGCGCCTCGTGCGTGTGGCTGACGGCGTGCTCGCCGGCAAGAAGGTGCCGGTCCACGCCAACCGCGGTCTCGCCGGCATCGACGGCACCATCGCAACCGGCATGGGGATCGCGATCGCGAGCCAGGCCGGCGGCGACGTCGGCGTGACCCGCGTGCTGACCGGAGATCTCGCGTTCCTCTACGACGTGGGGGCGCTCTTGCTGCCGGTCGGCGAGACGGCGCCGCGGCTGCAGGTCGTCGTCGGCAACGACGGCGGGGGCACGATCTTCGACGGCCTCGAGGTCGCCGAGATCGCCGGGCCCGACGCCATGCAACGCGTGCTCTACACGCCGCAGGACGTGGATCTGGCCCCGCTGGCCGCCGCGTACGGCTGGGAGTACGTGCGCGTCGCCACGCGCGCCGAGCTCGACCAGGCCCTCACCGCCCGCGTCGTCGGGCGACAGATCATCGAAGTCGCCCTCGCGCGCTGAACGTCCTGGCCCTCTCCGCCTGCCCGCGCCATGATGTGGGGATGACCGCGAAAAGCCAGAAGAACTGGAACGCCGATCCCGCCGACCTCCTGCGCGCCGACCCGGGTTTCCGTCTCGCCGACCTCGATCCGGCATCCACTCCGGGCTACGACGGCGACAAAGACCAGGGGCAGAGCGACCTCGAGGCGGGTGCGGACGAGCTCGATGAGCTGCAGGAGCGCCTCTACGCGCAGAGCCGTGTCGAAGAGGGCGCTCCGGCAGTGCTGCTGGTGCTGCAGGCGATGGACTCCGCGGGCAAGGGCGGCATCGTCCGCCACGTGGTCGGATCGGTCGATCCGCAGGGCGTCGCGCTCGCCGCGTTCAAGAAGCCGACGCCCGAGGAGCTCGCGCACGACTTCCTGTGGCGCATCGAGAAGCGTGTGCCCGCACCCGGCTTCATCGGGGTGTTCGACCGGTCGCACTACGAGGACGTCCTCATCGGCCGGGTGCGGGCGTTCGCGCCTGCCGACGAGATCGAGCGCCGCTACGACGCCATCGTCGCCTTCGAGAAGGGGCTCGTCGATCGCGGCATCCGCATCGTCAAAGTGATGCTGCACATCTCCGCCGACGAGCAGAAGAGCCGGCTGGGGGAGCGGCTGGAGCGGCCCGACAAGCACTGGAAGTACAACCCCGGTGACGTCGATGAGCGCCGCCTGTGGCACGAGTACATGGCGGCCTACCAGACGGTGTTCGAGCGCACCTCGACGCCCGAAGCCCCGTGGTTCGTCGTGCCCGCGAACCGCAAGTGGTACGCGCGTCTGGCCGTCCAGGCGCTCCTGCTGGATGCCCTCGAAGACATCGATCCGCACTGGCCCGCCGCCGACTTCGACGTCGCGGCCGAGAAGAAACGCCTCGCCGACAGCTGACCCCGGGCGCGCCCTACGCCAGGGCGTCGACGATCGGGCGGAACTTCACGCGGGTCTCGAGCATCTCGGCCTCGGGGTCGCTGCCGGCGACGATCCCGGCGCCGGCGTGCGCGCGGAACGGGATGCCGTCGGCATCCGCCGCCGCGAGATCGAACTGGGCCCCGCGCAGCGCGATCGCCCACTCGCCATCGCCGTTCGCGTCGACCCACCCGACGGGTCCGGCGTAGCGGCCACGGTCGAACGGCTCGATGCGACGGATCGCGGCCAGGGCGGCGGCCGTCGGCGTTCCCGCGACGGCCGCCGTCGGGTGCAGCACCCCCAGCAGGTCGAGGGCGGAGGTCTCGGGGGCGGTCGTGGCCTCCACATCGGTCGCGAGGTGCCAGACGTTCGGCAGCGCGAGAGTGAACGGCTGCTCCGCGGCCGCCAGCGCGCTCGCGTGCGGCGAGAGGGCGTCGACGAGACTGCGCACGGCGTACTGGTGCTCGGCGAGGTCCTTGGCGCTCGTCGCCAGGCGCAGCGCCGCCTCGCGATCGGCATCCGGTCCCGACCCCCGCGCGACGGTGCCGGCCAGCACGCGCGCGGTCACCTGGCCGCCCGAGACGGTGACGAGCGTTTCGGGGCTCGCGCCGATGAGCCCGTGCACGGCGTAGACCCACGTGTCGGGGTACGCGGAGGCGAGCGAGCGTGCGAGTCGGCGCAGGTCGGCGCCGGCGGGAACCGTGCCGGCCAGCTCCCGAGCGAGCACGACCTTGCTGACCTCTCCGGCGGCGATGGCGGCGAGCCCGGCACGGACCGCATCCTGATAGCCCTCCGGAGTCAGCGCGCCGGGTCCCACCGCGGCCGACCAGTGCGGGCCGTAGCCGATCGCGCGGGGCTCGTCGGGCTCGGGGGCGCCGTCGTCGGGCAGCACCCAGCTCACCCAGGTGCGGCCGTCGCGCGTGCCGATCGTCATCCGCGGCACCGTCAGCACCGCGGTCGCGGCCGACTGCACGTCGAACGGCAACGCGCCGAAGGCGATCAGGCCGCTGCCGGAAACGCCGACGTGGTCGTCCACCGTCGCCGCCGCCGCAACCGCGCGCCAGCGGTCGGCGAGGGTCGCGGCATCCGCCGCCGGCACCTCCATGCGCAGCGCCGAGCCGACGCCCACGAGCCACGATCCCCGTCGCGCCCACACCAGGGGGTTGGCCGGGTCGGCGTATTCGAGCAGGTCGTCGATCGCGGCGATCTCCCGGCTCACGATGCGCAGGCGGGGTGGCAAGAGCGGCGCGGAACTCACCCGATCAGCCTAATCCGCCGGGCGCACGCCGCAGCCGGGCGCCGAAGGTGAGGGCGGGTTAGGCTCCCGCCATGACCGATCGACCCGCGCCCGGCACCCCGCTCGTCTTCCGCTGGCGCAAGTGGGACGGCGCGCCGCACTGGGAGCACGAGTGCGTGTATCTCGGCAGCGACGTCCACGGCGACTGGGTCGGTCAGCGCGACGGCTGGCGCAGTGCCCGACCGGGCGTCGACACGGTCAGCGACGGCGACAACGTCACCCTGATCCCGCCGAGCGGCGAATACGCCGCCACCCTCAACGCGACCCACCCGCGCATCGCGATCTACATCGATGTGGCGTGGGATCTGCGGTGGGATGCCGCGGCGGACCCCGCCGGCATCCCGAGCCCCACGGGCATCGACATGGATCTCGACGTCGTGCGTGCCCGCGACGGCCGCGGCATCTGGATCGACGACCGCGACGAGTGGGACGAGCATCGCGTGCAGTACGGGTATCCCTTGGACATCGTCGAGCGCCTCGAACGCGTCGCCCTCGAGCTCGAGGTCGAGGTCCGTGCCGAGCGGGCGCCGTACGACCAGGCGACGGCGGCGCGCTGGCTCGCCGTTCTCGCGGCGCTGCCTCATCGCTGAGAGCCGCCGCGCTGCCGCGCCGCCGCGCTGCCGCGCTGCCGCGAGCGCGCCTAGGATCGAAGGGTGAGTGAACACCGCGCCGACCTGGGCAAGGATCCGTCCCGCGTGAGCGGCATGTTCGACGAGGTCGCCGCCGGTTACGACCGCACGAACACCGTGCTGAGCCTCGGCAACGACCGGCTGTGGCGCATCGCCACGACGCGTGCCATTGCCCCGCGGCCCGGCCAGCGCATCCTCGACCTCGCCGCCGGAACCGGCGCGAGCTCGGTCGCCCTGGCGCGCAGCGGCGCAGAGGTGGTGGCCGGCGACTTCTCGCCGGGCATGATCGCCGAGGGCCGCCGTCGTCACGGCCACGTGCCGAACGTCACCTTCGTCGAAGCCGATGCGATGGCGCTGCCGTTCGCCGACGGCGAGTTCGACGTCGTCACCATCTCGTTCGGCCTGCGCAACGTCAACGACCCGAAGAAGGCGCTCGCCGAGATGCTGCGGGTGACCGCCCCCGGCGGCATGCTGCTGGTGTGCGAGTTCTCGCACCCGCAGAACCCCGCGTTCGCGAGCCTCTACCGGTTCTACAACGACCGGATCCTGCCGACGGTGGCGCGCAGCGTGAGCTCGAACGCCGACGCGTACGACTACCTCAACGAGTCGATCAAGGACTGGCCCGACCAGGTGACGCTCTCGTCGTGGATCCGCGACGCCGGCTGGACCCGCGTCGCCCACCGCGACCTCACCTTCGGCATCGTCGCGCTGCACCGCGCGGTCAAGCCGCTCGTCTGAGCCCCGTTTCGACTCGCTGCCCTCGCTCACCGAGCGGGCGAGACAGCGACTCCCGGTCGTTGAGCGAGGGCGCGCAGCACCCGAGTCGAAACGGCCTCCGCGACCGCGGGTGCGACGGCCGCGGGTAGGCTGGGAGGGTGACTGCGAGCTCCTCCGCTGCCGGTGCGCGATTGACGGCCAACCTCGGTCTGGCCGAGCGTGTGCTCGCCGGTCCCCGGATGCGCAAACTGCTCGCCGTCGTCGAGGACGGCCTCGACCGCGTCGAGGACACCCTCGCCCGTGAGCTGCGCGTCAGCGACGCCCTCGCCGATGCCACGACCCGCTATCTCTACGAGGCAGGCGGCAAGCGGGTGCGGCCCATGCTCACCCTGCTCACCGCGCAGCTGGGCGAAGGCACCACAGAGAACGTCATCACGGGTGCCACGGCCCTGGAGATGACCCACCTGGGCTCGCTCTATCACGACGACGTCATGGACGGCGCGGACGTGCGTCGCGGGGTGCCCAGCGCCCACGCCGTCTGGGGCAACAACGTCGCCATCCTCACCGGCGACCTCATGTTCTCGCGCGCCAGCCAGCTCATGGCGCAGATCGGCGAACGCGCGATCCGTCTGCAGGCCGACACGTTCGAGCGTCTCGTCCTCGGACAGATGCACGAGACGGTCGGCGCTCAGGCCGGTGAGGACCCCGTCGACTTCTACCTCCAGGTGCTGGCCGACAAGACCGGATCGCTGATCGCGGCATCCGCTCAGGCCGGCATCCTGTTCTCGGACGCGCCGTCGGAGTACCGCCGTCCCGCGCTGGAGTACGGCGAGAAGGTCGGCGTGGCCTTCCAGTTGCTCGACGACGTCATCGACCTCTCCGACGATCCCACCGAGACCGGCAAGGTCCCCGGTACCGACCTGCGCGCCGGCGTGCCGACCATGCCCTACCTGCTTCTCGCCCGGGCCGCCGACCCGGCCTCGCGCGCGCTGAAGGCCACGATCGACGACGGCGTGGCGCGCATCGCCGACGGGGCAGACCCCGCGATCCTCGATGAGGCGATGCAGCAGCTGCGTACGCACGCCGTGACGGCCGAGACCCGTGCGAAGGCGTACGAGTGGGCGGATGCCGCGATCGCGGCGATCGATCCGCTTCCGGCCGGTCCCGTGCGCGATGCGCTGGTCAAACTCGCCCACGTCATCGTCGACCGCTCCAGCTGATCGCGTCTCGACCCGGGCCTGCCGGCCCTCGCCCCACGACCGGATGAACACGAAGGACACACCCATGACCAAGCTGAGGCTGGCCATCGTCGGCGCGGGCCCCGCCGGCATCTACGCGGCGGACATCCTGTTGAAGGCCGAGCGCAAGTTCGACGTCTCGATCGATCTGTTCGACCACCTTCCCGCTCCCTACGGACTCGTGCGCTACGGCGTCGCCCCCGACCACCCCCGCATCAAGGGGATCATCACCGCCCTTCGCGACGTGCTCGATCGCGGTGACATCCGCATCTTCGGCAACGTCCGCTTCGGTCAGGACCTCACCCTCGACGACCTGAAGCAGCACTACAACGCCGTCATCTTCGCCACCGGTGCGATCAAGGATGCCGACCTCGACATCCCCGGCATCGATGCGGCCGGCTCGTTCGGCGCGGCCGACTTCGTCAGCTGGTACGACGGCCACCCGGACTTCCCGCGCGAGTGGCCGCTGGATGCGGCATCCGTCGCCGTGATCGGAAACGGCAACGTCGCGCTCGACGTCGCGCGTGTGCTCGCCAAGCACGCCGAAGACCTCCTCGTCACCGAGATCCCCGCGAATGTGCAGGCGGGTCTGGAGGCCTCGCAGGTGACCGACGTGCACGTGTTCGGTCGACGCGGCCCCGCCCAGGTGAAGTTCACGCCGCTGGAGCTGCGCGAGCTCGGCGAGCTGCGCGACGTCGACATGGTCGTCTACGACGAGGACTTCGACTACGACGAGGCGTCGCGCACCGCGGTCGCCAGCAACAAGCAGGTCATGGTCATCGACCGGGTGCTGCAGTCGTGGCGTCAGCGGCCGGGCGTCAACAACGCGGGCGGCGAGGCGTCGCGCCGGCTGCACCTGCACTTCTGGGCCAAGCCCGTCGAGGTGAAGACCGACGACAGCGGCCGCGTCGCCGCTCTCGTGTACGAGCGCACCCGTCCGGACGGTCAGGGCGGCGTCATCGGCACCGGCGAGCTGCGCGAGGTGCCGATCCAGCAGCTGTACCGCGCCGTCGGCTACTTCGGATCGCCCCTGCCGGGCGTGCCGTTCGACAAGAAGCACGGCGTGATCCCCAATCACGAGGGTCAGGTGCTGCACAAGGACTCCAACGAGCGCGTGCCCGGCGTCTATGCGACCGGCTGGATCAAGCGCGGCCCGGTCGGACTCATCGGGCACACGAAGTCGGACGCGATGGAGACGATCAGCCACCTCATCAATGACCAGGCGTCGTGGTGGCAGCCCGCCGACCCGTCGCCGGAGGCGATCCCCGCCCTGCTGGCCGAGCGCGGCGTCGCCTGGACGGATCTGGACGGGTGGCACCGCCTCGACGAGCACGAGGTCGCTCTCGGCGCCCCGCACGAGCGTGCGCGCATCAAGGTCGTCGACCGGGACGAGATGGTCCGGGTCTCGCGCGGCGAGTAAGCCGTCGGTTCGGGAGGAGATGTCGCGTCGGGAGGTCGTTTTCGCGGCATCCGTCCTCCCGAACGGAAATCTCCTCCGCTGGCGCGCACGGGTGGGCCTGCTTCGACTCCTCCCCAGCGGGGCGAGGCGACAGGTTGTGCACGGATGCCGCGGCGCGCGGGGTCGCCGGCTGTGGCTCGGGTCACGATGTCGCACATGGATGCCGCGACGTGGGCCCGTGCACGCGGAGGCGTGGTCCGCAGCGATCGGATCGCTCGAGCCGGATACGGGCGCGGTGCGCTCGACCGCGCGGTGGCGCGGCGGGAGCTGGTGCGCGTGGCTCGCGGCTGGCTGGCCGTACCGGATGCCGACCCGCACCTGACCGCGGCGGCACGGTCGGGCGTGGTGATCTCGTGCGTGACGCAGGCGCGCCGGCGCGGCTGGTGGGTGCACGACGACGACGCGCGCGTTCACGTCGCCGCTCACGCTCACGCCGGGAGGGCGCCGACGGCCACCGCGGTCGTGCACTGGGTGCGGCCGGTGGTGCCGCGGCATCCGGATGCACTGGTCGATGCTCCCGAGAACGTGCTCGCTGCGGTCGCCGCGTGCCAACCGTTCGAGGTCGCGTTGGCGGTGTGGGAGTCGGCTCTGCGGAAGGAAGAGGTCAGCGCCCCGGCGCTGGCACGGCTTCGCCTTCCGGCCTGTGCGCGCCGTGTGCTCGCGGCGGCGGAGGTCTGGTCCGACTCGGGATTGGAGACGATCGTCGTGCCCCGGTTGCGGTGGATGCGTCTGTCGCTGCGGCGCCAGATCTGGATCGCCGGCCACCGCGTCGACCTGCTCATCGGCGAGCGGCTCGTCCTGCAGATCGACGGCGGCCACCATGTCGGAGCGCAGCGCGATGCCGACAACGCGCACGATGCCGCCCTCATGCTGCTCGGGTATCACGTGATCCGCGTCGGCTATCGACAGGTGATCCATCAGTGGGAGCAGGTGCAGGACGTGCTCATGCGTGCGGTCGCCCAGGGACTCCACCTCGCGCGCTGAACCGCCCGGGAGGAGATGTCGCGTCGGGAGGTCGCTGCCGCGGCATCCGTCCTCCCGAACGGAAATCTCCTCCGCTATCACCGTCGCCCCCCACAGAGGGGCCGCGGATAGGCTGGCGACATGGCGGGCGAGTGGGTCGCAGACATCCTCGGGCCGGGCTTCGAACAGCTCACGCTCGAGCTCGGCGCGGACGCCGATCCCGCCACCCTCGTGCGCTCGCTCCCGCGGATGCCGTGGCTGCGACCGTTGAACGGTGTGGACGTGCTGTACGTGCACGGGTGGTCGGACTACTTCTTCCAGACGGAGCTGGCGCGCTTCTGGACGGGCCTCGGTGCCCGGTTCTACGCCCTGGACTTGCACGGATACGGCCGGAGCCTGCGCCCGGGGCAGATCCCCGGATACGTCACGACGCTCGACGACTACGATCCCGACATCGCCGCCGCCCTCGCCGCGATGGGCACGCACGATCGCGGCCGGCGGCTCGTGCTGCTGGGGCACTCGACGGGAGGACTCACCCTGAGCCTCTGGGCGGCACGGCATCGCGGCGCGGCCTCCGCCGTCGTGCTCAACAGTCCGTGGCTGGAGCTGCAGACGGGCGCGATCGGGCGTCAGGCCATCGCCCCGATCATCGCGATGCGGGCACGCTTCGACCCTCTCGGCGCGCACCCAGTCGTCGATCTCGGCTTCTACACGCGCGCGCAGCGCGAACTGGGGACACTGCCCGACAGCCCCGAAGGCTGGCGTCCCGAGCGGGGCTTTCCCACCCATCCGGGCTGGCTCGCCGCCGTGATGCGGGGTCATGCCGCGGTCGCCGGCGGCCTGACGATCGACGCCCCGGTGCTCACCCTGCTCTCCGCCGCGTCGACGACGCCGCTGCAGTGGGCGCCGGAGATGACCTCCACCGACAGCGTGCTGGTGGTCGCCGACATCGCCCGCGCGGCGACGCGACTGGGGCCGCTCGTGACGATCGCGCACATCGACGGCGCGATCCACGACGTGTTCCTGTCGGCGCCGGAGCCGAGGGATGCCGCGTACGGCGCACTGCGCCGCTGGCTCGTCTCGGGCGCGCTCGGCTGACCCGTCCGCTCAGCCGCCGGGCGTGGAAGTCGGGGACGGGCTCACGCTCGGCGACGGCGACGGCGACGGGCCGCCGATCAGCGAGGGATGGGTCAGCTTCCACCAGCCGTCGGGAGGGGCGATCGTTCCGCGCACGGCCACCGCGACGCTGGCACTGCGGCCGCCGGAGGTCCACGTCGCGATGCCGATCTGCTGGCCGTCCTGGCCGGTCGGCGCAATCGTCAGCGTGATCGATGCGGTGATCGGCGTATCGGACCACGTGAGCAGGCTCTCGTCGCGTGACAGCACCAACTGCGCCTCCCCGCCCCAGGGGCTCGTCACCGTGCCGACCGGTGTTCCCGCTTTCGCGACCGGCACCAGGTGCACGCCGGCGGCGACGCTGCGCAGCGCGGTGGTGACATCGGCATCCACCTGCTCCCGCGACTGTCCATCGAGCGAGACACCGACGATCTTCAGCGGTTCGCCCAGTCCGGGGTTGCTCGTCGCGGTGTAGAGCAGTGCGAACGTCCCGGCGCCGAGGTTGCCCGTCTTCAGCCCGGTCACACCGTCGCTGCCGAGCAGATCGTTGGTGTTGTCCACCTCTCCGACCGTCGGGACGGTGGCTGACGGCATCGACGTGATCCGGGCGAGGGCGGGGTTGGCCGCGGCGAGCTGTCCGATGGCGAGCAGATCACTCGGCGTGCTCGTGTTGCGCTCATCGATGCCGGTGGGCTCGACGATCGTCGTTCCGTTCAGCTGGTGAGCCTGGAGCCACGTGCGCGTCGCGGAGACGTAGCCCGAACGGGAGCCGAAGGCCCACATCGCCACCGCGTCGGCATAGTTGCTCGCCGACGGCAGCAGCATGGTGGTCAAGGCGTCGCGCAGCGACATGGAGCTGCCGGTCGGCATGGCGGCCACGGTCGCGCCGAGCACGTAGTACTGGTCGTACAGGTCGTGGTCGGCCTTGTCGAACGTGATCGTCGGACCGGGGTCGTCGGCGCTCTGCAGCGGATGAGCGTCGAGCACGACGAGCGCGGTGATCAGCTTGCTGATGCTCGCGATCGGTCGGGGCTGGTCGTCACCGCTCACCGCGTGCAGTCCCGCCGCCCCCAGATCGCCTGCGGCGCCGACCACCGAGATCGCGGCGGCCCGTCCGGAGGGCATCGCCAGCGCTGCCGGGGCGCCCGGCGCCACGGTCGGAACGCGTGTCGTCGTCTCGAGCGCGGGCAACGGCGCCGAGAGGGCCCACGCCGTGTAGCCGCCGGCGCCGGCGACGATCGCGAGCACGACACCTGCGGCGATCAGCCAGCCACGGCGGCGGCGGCGCCGACGCCGGCGCAGGCGCTCGGCATCCTCGGCGGACAACGACACGTGCGGCGCACCGCTGGGGGCCGAGGCCATCAGGTCGGCGAAGTCCTCGAGCCCGTCGTCGTGCGGCATGGTCATCGGCCTCCCCGTCTGGTGACGGCGCGCGCCGGGAGCCGCGGCATGACAGCGGAGGAGCTCACTCTGCGAGCGTATCCGGTCGCGCACGCGGCGAGAGCCTCCATACCGTGTCGGCGGGCGTTTCGGCAACCCATCCGGGCGTCGGGCGCGAGCGTGGCAGGATCTTGGAGCGGACACCCGATCCGATCGGGCCACGGCTCCGAACAAGAGGCAGCTACGCCCATCCCGAAGGAGAGCTCCGTCCGTGAGAGAAGTCTCGACTGCGCCGCTTGCCGACCTGTCGGCGTACCGCAATGTGACCGACCTGCTGACGCGTCGGGTCGACGAGGCTCCCGACCACGTCGCCTTCGACGTGCGCGAAGGAGAACGGTGGCGGCCGGTGACCACAGCGGCCTTTGCCGCCGAAGTGAGCGCGGTCGCCAAGGGGCTGCTGGCCGACGGCCTGCGACCCGGCGACGCCGTGGCGATCATGGCCCCGACGCGCTACGAGTGGGCCGTCGCCGACCTGGCCGTCTGGTTCGCGGGAGGCGTCGTCGTGCCCGTGTACGACTCCTCCGCGCCGAGCCAGGTCGCGGCGATCGTCGCCGACGCCGGCGTGCGTGTCGCTTTCTTCGGTGACGAGCGCTCCCGGTCCGCGTTGACGGCGGCCGGGGTGCCGACCGTCCTGTCCCTGACGCGTGGCCTGGCCGACCTCGCCGCTCGCGGCGGCCTCGTCGACGACGCCGCGCTCGAGCGTGCCCGCACGGATGCCGGCCCCACCTCGCCCGCGACGATCGTCTACACCTCGGGCACGAGCGGCACGCCCAAGGGCGTCGTCCTCAGCCACGAGAACTTCCTCGGGCAGGTGCTCAACATCGCCGCCGCGTACTCCGACATCGTGCGCGCGGACGGCAGCACGGTGATCTTCCTTCCCCTGGCGCACGTGCTGGCCCGGGGGCTGCAGCTGATCTGTCTCGCCAGCGGCATGCGCATCGCTCATCTCTCGGAGCCGTCGGAGGTCGTCGCCTCGCTCGCGGAGCTGCGCCCGACCTTCCTCGTGGTCGTGCCCCGCATTCTCGAGAAGATCGCCGCGGCGGCCGGGGCGAAGGCCGCCGACAAGCACCTCGGGCGGGTCTGGGATGCCGCGGTTCGCACCGCCACAGAGCTTGCACGGCGTGAGGAGCAGATCGACGACGGCGAGAGGCCCGCGTCGTCGTGGAGCCTGGAGCTGCGTCGCCGCGTGTTCGACGCCCTCTTCTACCGTCGCATCCGCGGCCTCATGGGCGGGCGCATCGGCTACGTGCTCTCGGGCGGTGCGACGCTGCCGTCGCGGCTGTCGTTGCTGTTTCGCGGCATGGGCATTCCGGTGATCGAGGGGTACGGGCTGACCGAGACGACCGCGCCTCTCACCGGCAACCTTCCCGGTCGCATCCGCTCGGGCACCGTCGGGGTGCCGCTTCCCGGCTCGACCGTGCGCATCGCCGACGACGGCGAGGTGCTCGCGAAGGGTGTCGGTGTGTTCGCCGGCTATCGCAACGCGCACGATGACCGTGACGCCTTCGTCGACGGCTTCTTCCGCACCGGTGATCTCGGCAGACTCGACGAGCGCGGCCGTCTCGTGCTGGAGGGACGCGTCAAGGACGTCGTCACGACGTCGGGTGGCAAGACCGTCGCCCCCGCGCGGTGGGAAGCGGCGATCGAAGAGCACCCCGTCATCTCTTCGGCGGTGACCGTGGGGGAGGGGCGGCCGTATCTGACCGCACTCATCGTGCTCGACCAGGATGCGGTCACCGCCGCACGCGGCAGCGCCGTGGCGCTGGATGACCCCGACCTCGGCGCAGAGGTGCAGCGGGCCGTCGACGAAGCCAACGCGCTGGTCTCGCGCAGCGAGCAGGTGCGACGGTTCGCGCTCGTCTTCGCGGATGCCGAGGATCGCGAGATCGTGACACCGACGCTGAAGATCCGGCGTCGTCAGCTGCTCGACCGCGAGTCGGGCACCATCGACGCCCTCTACCTCTGATCCGCCCTACGCCCCTCAACCGGAGAACTCCCATGTCACAGCGCCCGGGCGCCATCCTCGTCACCATCCTCGTCGTGCTCGGCATCGGCGCAGCACTCGCGGTCGCCGGCGGAAGCGCCGGCGCATCGTGGGGCGGCATCCCGCTGTTCGCGCTCGCGGTCGTCGTGGCATTCGCGATCCAGGTCGTCGCCTACATTCCGGCGGCGCTGCTGCGTACCGAGAAGTTCTTCGATCTCACGGGAGGCCTGACGTTCGCACTGGTCGCGATCGTCTTGCTGGCGGCGGTCGCGCCGGCCTCGGTGCGGGCGTGGGTGCTGGCCGTCATGATCGTCGTGTGGGGAGTGCGGCTGTCCGTGTTCCTGTACGTGCGGGTGCACGCGCAGGGCGCGGACGGCCGCTTCGATGACATCAAGATCAACCCTTTGGCGTTCCTGCGGGTCTGGATCATCCAGGGTCTGTGGGTCGCCGTCACGTCGTCGGCCGCGTGGGTCGGCATCACCGCCGCAACGGCAGACGGGCTCGACGTGTGGATCATCGTCGGTGCCGTGGTGTGGCTCGTGGGCCTGCTCATCGAGGTCGTCGCCGACGGGCAGAAGGCGGCGTTCCGCAAGGATGCCGCCAACAAGGGGCGCTTCATCGATTCGGGCGTCTGGGCGTGGTCACGGCATCCGAACTACTTCGGCGAGATCCTCGTCTGGGTCGGCGTCGCGATCGTCGCGCTGCCGGCGGCCGTGGGCTGGCAGTGGGTCACCGTGATCTCGCCGCTGTTCGTGATCCTTCTGCTGACGCGGGTGAGCGGTCTCCCGATGCTGGAGAAGCGCGCCGACGCGCGCTGGGGTGACGAGCCGGCCTATCAGGAGTACAAGAAGCGCACCCCGGTGCTGGTGCCCGGTCTCGGTCGCGGGTAGGGCCTCGGGCGGCCGCGGCCTGAGACCCGCAGCCTGCGAGAAGCAGCATTCTCGCGGCGGTCACCGCGGTCACCGCGGGCGCCGCTACCAGGCGGCGTGAGCGTCGTCGGATGTCATGCACGCCGAAACCTTACGGTTCCCGGTGATGAATCCGGTGAGTGCCCTCGCCCTCATCGCCCCGGTGCCTCGTCGCCCCGGCGCAGGCAATCTGCCCGGCGCAGGCAAAGACGGCCCAGATCGGCCTGTTCTCGGCAGATCGCCTGCGCCGAGCAAGCCGCTTCGCCCCGGTGCCCGGCTTACCGGTAGTTGACGAACTGCAGGTCGACGTCGAGGTCGGCCGCCTTCAGCATCCGCTGCACTTCCTGCAGGTCGTCGCGCGACTTGGACTGCACGCGCAGCTCGTCGCCCTGGATCTGCGCCTTGACCGACTTGGGTCCCTCGTCGCGGATGAGCTTGGTGATCTTCTTCGCATTCTCGGAGGAGATCCCCTCCTTGAGCGTGGAGGTGATGCGGTACTCCTTGCCGGAGGCCTGCGGCTCACCCGACTCGAGCGACTTCAGGGAGATGCCCCGCTTGATCAGCTTCGACTGGAACACGTCCAGCACGGCCTTCGCGCGCTCTTCACTGTTGGCCTTGATGAGGATCGCCTCGCCGCTCCAGTCGATCGACGCGTCGGTGCCCTTGAAGTCGTAGCGCTGCTCGACCTCTTTGCGGGCCTGGTTGAGCGCGTTGTCCGCCTCCTGGCGGTCGATCTTGGAGACGATGTCGAAAGAGGAGTCAGCCATGCGTGGCAGTCTAGCCGCGGCCGTGCGAGCAGGCCCAGGACGCCGAGCGGATGCCGAGCCCGCGCCCGCGGCCGGGCTCTTTCGTAGACTGGACGGATGCAGCCGCTCACGGAGAACCAGGTGCGCGCCGCCCTCGTCAACGCGACACCCGATGAGCTCGACCGCGTGGGCGTTCCGCTCTCTCTCGTGCTCGCGGACTGGGATCACCTCGATTTCCTCGCGTGGTCCGATCCGGACTTCCGAGGTCGGGGCTACATGATCGTCGAGCGTGACGGCGTGCCCACGGGGATCGTGCTGCGCGCGGCATCCGGATCCCGTCCGCGCGCGGCGATGTGCAACCTCTGCCACACGATGCAGCCCGGCAATCAGGTCGCCCTGTTCACGGCGCGACGGGCGGGGGATGCCGGGGATCGCGGCGACAGCGTCGGCACCTACATCTGCGCCGATCTGGGCTGCCACGAGAACGTCCGCCTTGCGGCGCCGCTCGCGCCGAGCGAGGTGCGTGCCAGCGTCGACCGCCGCATCGACGGGACGCGCCATCGCGTGGAGGCCTTCGTGGAGCGGGTCGTGGCCCCGCTCTGACGCGCGCGATGCGGCCCGTGGTTTTTCGGAACGCGTGCGGCCGGGTAAGATGGTTGATCGCGCCTCCGGTCGACTGCAAAAGCCGGGCGGGTGCGCACTTGGCGAGTTACCCAAGCGGCCAAAGGGATCTGACTGTAAATCAGCCGTCTTCGACTTCGGGGGTTCGAATCCCTCACTCGCCACCCACCGAAAGGCCCCGCAGATGCGGGGCCTTTCGCTTTCCCGCGTGCGCAGCGACACTCTCGCGCCGTCGCACCCGCGTGACAGGATGGGTGCACGGCTGGATGCCCGACGAAGGGGAGAGACATGACCGAACCGACGAGTTCACCGCAGTCGAACAAGATCCTGCGAGCGACGATCTGGGTCGCGATCGGCGCTCTGATCGCCGCCGCCCTCGTGTGCGTGGTGTGGGTACTGATCGGCGACTCGAACGGCATCGTGGGTAAGGCGTTCCTGACGATCCTGCTGCTGGCCGGCTTCGCCGGCGTCTCGATCGCCGAGTCGAACATGGCCCAGAACCGGCCCACCTGGCTCGCGCTGACGAGCATGATCTCGTGGGTGCTCATCCTGCTGGTGGGAGCGTTCCTCATCTGGATGCCGACCAGCGGCTACTTCGGCGCCGGCGCCGAGCGCGTGTTCAAGTTCATCGTCATCGCGCTCATCATCCAGGGGGCTCTCCTGCACGCACGCCTCTTCCTCAAAGCGTTCCAGCGGCACCAGACGACCTTCACCTCGATCGTCACCTACGTGACCATCGGGCTCGTCGTCATCCTCATGGTCATGCTCGTGCTGCCGCTGATGACCGACGAGTTCGTCACCTACCGTCCGCTCTACTGGCGCGTGGTCGTCGCGCTCGCGATCCTGTCGGCGGTGGGCACGGCGCTCCTGCCGCTGGTCAACGCCCTCTTCGCCCCGAAGCGTCCGCGCCCGCACCTCGCCGCCCCCTACGGTGCGGCTCCTTACGGTTCGGCCCCACTCCCCGTGGCGGCGCCCGCTGCCCCGGCTCAGCCGCCCGCGCCGGCACCGGCACCCGCTCCGGCGGCATCCGCACCGTGGCCCACCTTCGCCGACGGCGTCACGCCGCTGCCGGTGTTCCCCGACGGCTCGCCGGACTGGAACGCCTACTACACGGGTCAGCCCTCGCCCGGCGCACGCTTCTGGTTCACGGAGGGCGCAAGCGCCCCGACGGCTCCGGCCGCGCAGGGGCACGACGGGTACCCGCCGGCCCCGCCGCTGCCGCCCCAGCAGCACAGCTGAGGGTCAGTCGAGCATCTCCAGCGCCGCCATCGCGGCGTTATGGCCGCCGATGCCGCTGACGGCGCCGCCGCGGCGCGCGCCCGAGCCGCACATCAGCACCCGCTCGTGCGCCGTCGCCACGCCCCAGCGCTCGGCCGCCGTCTCGAGCGGCTCGTCGTCGCCCGCCCACGGCCACGACAACGGCCCGTGGAAGATGTCGCCGGCGGTCATGCCGAGCGATCCCTCCAGGTCCGTGGTCGTCCGCGCTTCGATGCACGGCGAGCCGTCGGGCGCGACGTACAGGCAGTCGGCGAGCGGTTCGGCGAGCACCGCGTCGAGCGAGCGGGTCGCGGCATCCACGAGCGTCGACCGGTAGTCGGCGCTCGTGACACCGGCAGCCAATCGGTGCGGAACCTGCAGTCCGAACAGGGTGAGCGTCTGCGCGCCCGACTGCTGCAGAGCCGGTCCGAGAATCGACGGATCGGTGAGGGAGTGGCAGTAGATCTCGGCGGGAAGGGGACGCGGGATGCCGCCGTCCACCGCGGCCGCGTAGGCGTCGTCGAGCTGGGTCATCGTCTCGTTGACGTGGAACGTGCCGGCGAAGGCCGCTTCGGGCGAGACCGTCGTGTCACGCAGCTGCGGCAGACGTGACAGCAGCATGTTGACCTTCAGCTGCGCGCCCTCCGGTGCCGCGTCGTCCGCGGGGTCCGCCGCGTCGCCGAGGAGCCGATCGAGCACCGCGGGGCCCACGCCGCTGAGAACCAGGCGTCCGGTGAGGATCTCGCCCGAGGCGAGCGTCACGGTGCCGCCGGGCGCGACCGCGCTTACGGTCGCGTTGACGCGGATCTCGGCGCCCGCGCGGCGCGCCGCGTTCTCGAGCGCGGCGCTCACTCGGCCCATGCCGCCGACGGGGACGTCCCAGTCGCCGGTGCCGCCGCCGACCACGTGGTAAAGGAAGCAGCGGTTCTGGCGCAGGGAGGGATCGTCGGCCCAGGAGAAGGTGCCGATGAGACCGTCGGTGAGGGCGATGCCGCGCGCGATGTCGGTGCCCAGCCCGTCGCGCAGCAGGCCGCCCAGCGGTCGCGTCGTGAGCGCGTCCCAGAGCGCGGTGTCGGCGACCTCCGCTAGCATCTCGCCCGCGCGGCGCAGGGGCTCTGTCACCGAGGGGAAGACGGTCGCAGCGAGCGGGAGGAGGCGGTCGGTGAACGCCTCGAAGCGCTCCGCCTCGCGGAGGTCACCGGTCGTGCGGATGACGCTCGCGGTGGTGGCCGCGGCATCCGCGTTGTCGATGAGGATGCCGCGGGACGGGTCGGCGGGGTCGGGGGTGTACGACGAGTAGCGGCGCCGTCGCAGGTCGAGGCGCAGATCGAGGTCGTCGATGATCGTGCGGGGCAGCAGGCTCACGAGGTACGAGTAGCGCGACAGGCGCGCGTCCACGCCCGCCCAGGGCTGCTCCGACACCGCGGCGCCGCCGACGCGGTCCTGCCGTTCCAGCACGACGACGCGCTTGCGCGCCCGGGCGAGGTAGGCGGCGGCGGTGAGGGCGTTGTGGCCGCCGCCCACGATCACGACGTCGTAGTGCGCGCTCATGAGGCCACGGTAGTGCGCGTAGCGTGGAGGCATGGTGGATGCCGCGCAGTGGGAAGAGATCGCCGTCGACATCGCACGGGAGGCCGGCGCGCTCGCGCGGCGTCGCCGGGCCGAGGGCGTCGCGGTGGCGGCGACCAAGTCCACCCTCGCCGACATCGTGACCGAGGCCGACCGCGAGGTGGAGCAGCTCATCCGCGACCGGCTGGCCGCAGTCCGGCCCGACGACGGCTTTCTCGGGGAGGAGTCCGACCCGCAGCCCGGCACGAGCGGTGTGACCTGGATCGTCGACCCCATCGACGGCACGGTCAACTACGCCTACGGCATTCCGCAGTACGCGGTCAGCATCGCCGCCGTGACCGGGGAGGCGACGCCCGAGACGTGGGTCGCACAGGCCGCGGCGGTCTACAGCCCCGCCGTCGACGAGCTCTTCCACGCGCACCGCGGTGGAGGGGCCTGGCTCGGCGATCAGCCTCTGCACGTGTCGACGGTGACGGACGCCGGGGCCCTCCTCGCGACCGGCTTCGGATACGACCCCGCCACCCACGACGGCGACCTGGCGCGGGTGCGCCGGATGATGGTGCTCGCCCGCGACCTGCGTCGCGCCGGCGCGGCCTCGCTCGACCTGGCCTACGTCGCCGCCGGGCGGCTCGACGGGTACTTCGAGCGCGGGCTCAAGCCGTGGGACCACGCGGCGGGAGCGCTGCTGGTGACGGAGGCGGGCGGCATCGTCGGCGGTCGCCCGGGCGGCGCGCCCGGTGCGGAGATGACGATCGCGGCCGGTCCGGAGCTGTTTCCGCGGATGCGCGAGCTGCTGGAGGTGTGAGGCGTCCGCGGGTTGATAGGAACGTGGACCGTGTGTCCATGGCATTCCCAGCGACCACGATGTAGTGTTTACCCGATCGTTATCTTTGCCGGCCCGAACGGCGAAGCGATCCGAAGCCCGTAGTACGTCGTCGTGCGGAGCACCCTTCCGCGCGGCCTGACGAGAGCCTGTGTGATTTGACCCCCGACACCCCCGCGGCCGATGCGACGCCCTCGCGGCGTGCCAGCCGACGAACCGAGTCGGCCGCAACGCCGACCGGGCCGGGTGCACTGACCCGCGCTGAATACCGTCGCCTGGCTGCCCAGGCCGCCGCCGAGGCCGCTCCCGCGGACGACGTTCTCCCTGTCGCTTCTGCCGCCGTCGCCGAGGTGACGCAGCCCGAGGCGCCTGTCGAGTCCGCGCCCGCCGAGCCCTCCCTCGCCGAGTCGGTCGTCGCCGACGTCGCTGCGGCGATCGTCGCCGAAACCGTCGTCGGCGCACAGCCCGACGAAGCCTCCCGTCGGCGTCTGCGCCGTGCCGCGCGAGCCGTGTTCGAATCGGTCGCCACCGAAGATGCGTCCGCGGTCGCCGTGACGGCGGCCGCCGCCGTGGACCACGAAGCGGATGCCGTGCCCGCTCCGGTCGCCGACCAGCTCCCGAGCGATTCCGCGTTCGTCGCGGCATCCGAGAGCTGCGACCTCGACGAGTTCGAGTTCGCTGCCCGCCTGTTCTCCTTCACGGGGGAGACGCCCGTGCAGCGTCCCTCGACCGCCGTTGCCGAGCCGGCGGAGCCGGTTTCCGCTGCCGAGGCCGTCGTCCATGTCGCCGCACGTCGCCGCCCGCGTGGCGCGGCGATCGCCAAGCGAATGGCTGCGGCGTCGTTCTCGGTGGGCGTCATGGCGGTCGTCGGCCTGCTTGCCGTGGGCACGACCACGCCGGCGGCTGCGATCGCCTCGGCATCCGACTCGTCGAACACCGCCACGCAGCCCACCGTCGTCGCCGCCAGCCAGAAGCTGACGAAGAGCTCGGATGCCGGTCAGATCCAGGC
Organism: Microbacterium sp. MRS-1; assembly: GCF_000585455.1. Classification (NCBI taxonomy): domain Bacteria; kingdom Bacillati; phylum Actinomycetota; class Actinomycetes; order Micrococcales; family Microbacteriaceae; genus Microbacterium; species Microbacterium sp. MRS-1. Next base: position 36,326 of record NZ_JAUF01000030.1, on the reverse strand, counting down.
GTTCGTCGCTTCGGGAACCGATGCTCCGACCGCGCTGGATCGACCCGAAAGCTACAACGTCACGTCGATGTCGGAGCTTGCGGCCGAGTCGGGCGTGCGCCTGTTCGCGAACACGTGGGTGAACGACCCCTCGTCGCCCATCCAGTACCCGTTCCCCGTCGGGGTGCCGATCTCGGCCGCCTTCGGGTCCATCGCGTACCTCTCGGAGTTCGCCACCCCCCACAACGGCGTCGACCTGACCCCGGGTGAGGGCGCGGAGATCCACGCTGTCGCCGCGGGCACCGTGCGCATCGCGACCGAGTCCGGTGGCGATTACGGTGTGACGGTGCTGATCGACCACATCATCGACGGCCAGCTCGTCTCCACTCGCTACGGCCACATGCAGTACGGCTCGCTGCAGGTGAAGGTGGGCGACAAGGTCACCGCCGGACAGGTCATCGGCCGCGTCGGACAGACCGGCAAGTCGACCGGACCCCACCTGCACCTCGAGGTGCTGCTGGGGGGCACCACCCGCATCGACCCGATGCCGTGGCTGGCCGAGCACACCAAGCCCGGCCACACCGTCGGCTGAGCCGATTCTGTCGGACGCCCCGGCTCTGATATTCTTTTCTGGTTGCCCCGCGAGGGGTGGCACGCCCCGATAGCTCAGTGGCAGAGCACTTCCATGGTAAGGAAGGGGTCGTCAGTTCAATCCTGACTCGGGGCTCGCAGCATCCACATCTCGCCGTGTGGGTGCGGCGCGGCGGGGTAGCTCAGTTGGTGAGAGCGCACGACTCATAATCGTGAGGTCGCGGGTTCAAGCCCCGCTCCCGCTACCAAAAACCCAGATCAGCCCCGGACAGTCCGGGGCTGTTTTGCGTTTTGGGCGGTGGGGCTCGTACGCCGCCCCGAGGCACGGTTCGCAGCACGCGACGAGTGCATGTCCGAGCCCGGCGATAGCATGAACCCGTTCCCACCCGGCCCGTAGACGGAGCCCTTCATGCTTGGAAAACTCCTCGTCCGATATCTCTGGACGTACAAGTGGTGGCTGCTGGGCGTGCTCGTCTTCCAGTTCGCCTCGGCGATGGCGTCTCTCTACCTGCCGCGCCTGAACGCCGACATCATCGACAAGGGTGTCGCCGCGGGCGACACCGGCTACATCTGGTCGCGCGGCGGCTTCATGCTGCTCATCGCGCTGGGGCAGATCGTCGCCTCGGTCATCGCGACGTTCTTCGCCGCGCGCGCCGCTATGAGCGCCGGACGCGACATCCGCCGCGACGTCTACGACAAGGTCAGCGGCTTCTCCGAGCGTGAAGTCTCGTCGTTCGGGGCGGGTACGCTCATCACTCGCAACACCAACGACGTCCAGCAGGTGCAGATGCTCGCGATGATGGGCGCCACCATGCTCGTCACCGCGCCGCTGCTGGCTATCGGCGGCGTCATCATGGCCGTCCAGCAGGATGCCGCGCTCAGCTGGCTCATCGCCGTCGCGGTGCCGACGCTGCTCGTGATCGCCGGTTTCATCATCAGCCGCATGGTGCCGTTGTTCCGCGAGTATCAAGGCAAGCTCGACGGCGTCAACCGCGTCATGCGCGAGCAGCTCACCGGCGTGCGCGTCGTCCGCGCGTTCGTGCGTGAACGCATCGAAGAGGCCCGGTTCCGCGTCGCGAACACCGACATCATGGTCGTCGGACGCAAGGTCGGCTCGCTGTTCGTGCTCATGTTCCCGCTGGCGATGCTGGTGCTCAACCTCACCGTCGTCGGCGTCATCTGGTTCGGCGGCATCCAGGTGGATGCCGGTGACGTGCAGATCGGCACCCTCTTCGCCTTCATGCAGTACGTCGGTCAGATCCTCATGGGCGTGCTCATGGCGACGTTCATGACGATCATGATCCCGCGCGCCGCGGTCTCCGCAGATCGCATCGGAGAGGTGCTCGACTCGACCGATGCGCTGCACCGCCCGGCGCGACCGGTCACGCAGTTCCCCGATCTCGGCGCCGTCGAGTTCGACGACGTCACCTTCAGCTACCCCGGCGCCGAGGCGCCCGTCCTCGAGAACATCTCGTTCCGCGCCGCCCCCGGCCAGACCGTCGCCATCGTCGGATCGACCGGTTCGGGCAAGACGACGCTCGTCTCCCTCATCCCGCGACTGTTCGACGTGACCGGCGGCACCGTGCGCGTCGGCGGCGTCGACGTGCGCGAGGCCGACCTCGACGAGATGTGGCGGGGCATCGGCTACGTCCCGCAGCGCGCGTTCCTGTTCACGGGCACGGTCGCCAGCAACCTCCGCTTCGGACGCGAGGACGCGACCGACGACGAGCTGTGGCAGGCGCTCGAGATCGCCCAGGGGCGCGATTTCGTCGCCGAGATGGACGGCGGCCTCGATGCGCGCATCGCGCAGGGCGGCACCAACGTCTCGGGTGGTCAGCGCCAGCGCCTGTCGATCGCTCGCGCCATCGTGCACCGCCCGCACGTGCTCGTGTTCGACGACTCGTTCTCGGCGCTCGACGTCACGACCGATGCCCGGCTACGCCAAGCTCTCTGGCGCGCGTTTCCCGAGGTGACCAAGATCGTCGTCGCCCAGCGCATCTCGACCATCGCGGATGCCGACGTCATCGTCGTCCTCGACGACGGGCGCATGGTCGGCATCGGCACGCACGAGGAGCTTCTCGCCGCAAACGACACGTACCGAGAAATCGTCGAATCGCAGTTGGGAGTGGACGCATGAGCGCGCCGAACACCGCCGCCCTCTCCGAAGAGGAGCGCGAAGAACTCGAGCTCGCCGAACAGGCGCGGCTCAACTCCGGATCCTGGGATTCCGTCGCCCCCGGCAAGGCCGCCAACTTCGGTCGCAGCTTCGTGCGGATGATCGGCCTGCTCGCCCCGTACAAGTGGGCATTCGGGTTCGTCTCGGTCCTCGGCGCGGTCGGCGTCGTCCTCGCCGTGATCGCACCGAAGGTTCTCGGTGAGGCGACCAACATCCTCTTCGAGGGCGTCGTCTCGGCATCCCTCGCTGCGCAGTTCCCCGCGGGGACGAGCCAAACCCAGGTCGTCGACGCCCTGCGCTCCGCGGGGCAGAACGACATCGCCAACATCGTCTCCGCGATGCACGACTTTCAGGTCGGCGCCGGCGTCGACTTCGAGCGTCTGAAGTCGGTGCTCGTCGCTGTTCTCGCGATCTACGTCGTGTCGGCCGTGCTCACCTGGCTGCAGGGCTACGTCATCAACGTGATCATGGTGCGCACCATGTGGCGCCTGCGGGAGTCGGTCGAGGCGAAGATCAACCGTCTGCCCCTGTCGTACTTCGACCGGGTGCAGCGGGGCGAGCTCATCTCGCGCGTCACGAACGACATCGACAACATCACCCAGACCATGCAGCAGTCGTTGTCGACCGCCGTCACGAACGTGCTGACGGTCGTCGGTGTGCTCATCATGATGTTCTCGATCTCGTGGCAACTCGCGATCGTCGCCCTCATCGCCCTGCCGCTGATGGGCGTCATCTTCGGAGTCATCGGCCCGAAGTCGCAGAAGGCCTTCGCGACGCAATGGCGCAAGGTCGGCCGGCTCAACGCACGCGTCGAGGAGTCGTTCTCCGGTCACGCGCTCGTGCGCGTGTACGGCCGCGAGAAGGATTCGCGGGAGAAGTTCCAGCAGGAGAACGAAGAGCTCTACCGGGCCGCGTTCAAAGCCCAGTTCCTGTCGGGCCTGATGATGCCGGCGATGATGTTCATCGGAAATCTCTCCTACGTCGGCATCGCCGTGCTCGGCGGTCTGATGGTGGCCTCCGGCCAGCTGCGGCTCGGTGACGTGCAGGCGTTCATCCAGTACTCGCAGCAGTTCACCCAGCCGCTGTCGGAGCTCGGCGGCATGGCCGCCGTCGTGCAGTCCGGAACGGCCTCGGCCGAACGTGTCTTCGAGCTCCTCGACCAAGACGAGCAGGAGCCGGATGCCGAAGACGCGCCCGCCCTCCGCGAGGGACGCGGCGTGATCGAGTTCCAGAACGTCGCGTTCTCGTACAGTCCCGACAAGCCGCTCATCCGCGACCTGTCCTTCCGCGTCGAGCCGGGCCAGACCGTCGCGATCGTGGGTCCGACCGGCGCGGGCAAGACGACGCTGGTGAACCTGCTGATGCGCTTCTACGAGCTCGACGGCGGACGCATCCTCCTCGACGGCCAGGACATCTCCGCGCTCACCCGAGACGACGTCCGCTCGCGCACCGGCATGGTGCTGCAGGATCCGTGGCTGTTCGCCGGCACGATCCGCGAGAACATCCGCTACGGCAACGAGGAGGCCTCCGACCTCGAGATCGTCGAAGCCGCTGTCGCGACCCGGGTCGACCGCTTCGTCCACTCCCTTCCCGACGGGTACGACACCGTGCTCGACGAGGACGCCGCCAACGTCTCGGCCGGTGAGAAGCAGCTCATCACCATTGCGCGCGCGTTCGTCGCCGAGCCGAGCGTGCTCATCCTCGACGAGGCGACGAGCTCGGTCGACACCCGCACCGAGCTGCTGCTGCAGCACGCGATGTCGGCGCTGCGCGAAGGGCGCACGTCCTTCGTGATCGCCCACCGTCTGTCGACGATTCGCGACGCCGACCTCATCCTCGTGATGGAGCACGGCGACATCGTCGAGAAGGGCAGCCACGACGAGCTGATCGCCGCGGAGGGTGCCTACTGGCGCCTCTACCGCTCGCAGTTCGAGCAGGCCGCCGCCGGCGCCGACGACCCCGCCCCCGAGGTCGGCACCGGGGCCGACGCGTGAGCCCGGCCGCAGCCGCGACGCCCGCCCGGCGTCGCGACCTTCGCTTCGTGCTGTCGTGCATCGGCGTCGGCCTCGCCGCCGGTCTGCTGTCGGGCTTGTTCGGGGTCGGCGGTGGCACCGTCATCGTTCCGATGCTGGTGCTCCTGCTGCGCTTCGACCAGCGGCTCGCGGCGGGCACGTCGCTGGCGGCCATCGTGCCCACGGCATCCGTCGGCGTCGTCTCCTACGCGATCCACGGGTCCGTCGCCTGGATCCCCGCGCTCATCCTCGCCGCCGGAGCCGTCGTCGGCGCGCAGATCGGTTCGTGGCTGCTCGCCCGCATCCCGCAGAACGCGCTGCGCTGGGGATTCGTGGGCTTCCTCGTCATCGTGATCGTGATGCTGTTCATCGTCGTCCCCTCGCGCGATGCCGCGCTCGAGCTCACGGTCGCATCCGGCATCGGCTTGGCGGTGCTGGGGCTGTTCACGGGCGTGATGGCGGGGTTGCTGGGTGTCGGCGGCGGGGTCATCGTCGTTCCCGCGCTCATCTTCCTCTTCGGTACGAGCGACCTCATCGCGAAGGGAACCTCGCTGCTCATGATGATCCCGACCGCCATCTCGGGCACCGTGGGCAACGTCAAGCGCCGCAACGTCGACCTGGTCGCCGCCGCGCTCGTCGGCGTCGCGGCGTGCACCACGACGGCTCTCGGCGCCTGGATTGCCACGCTGCTGTCGCCCCTGGTCGCCAACATCCTCTTCGCGTGCTTCCTCACCTTCATCGCCGCGCAGATGGCGGCGCGGGCCATCCGCGCTCGTCGCGCGCGCTGACGCGTTCATCCGTCCCGAACCGTCGCCACGGCGGGTTTGATGCGGCGCCTGCGGACGGACGAGCGGGCAGCGCCGTCGATAGGATCGAGTTGTGTCAGTGAATCCTGAGCTGGTGGGTCGTGTCTTCCCGCCAACCGCTTCCTATCTCGTGGGCCGCGAAAAGGTGCGCGAATTCGCGCGGGCCGTCTTCGCCGACGCCCCCCAGCACCTCGACCCCGCCGCCGCTCAGGCGCTGGGTTACCGCGACGTCGTCGCACCGCCCACCTTCGCGATGGTCGTCCAAGACCTCACGATGCAGCAGCTGCTGGCCGTCGAGGACTCCGGCATCGCTCTGGAACGTACCGTGCACGCCGAGCAGCGCTTCCACTACAGCCGTCCCATCGTCGCCGGAGACGAGCTCACCGCGCAGCTCAGCATCACCGGCATCCGCCCGTTCGGCGCCGGAGCGATGGTGACCAGCGCGGCGGAGATCACCGACGCCGACGGCGCCCACGTCGTCACCGCGACATCCGTTCTGCTCATCGGAGGCGAGGTCTCATGACATCCGCAGCCCTGGAGGTCGGCACCGTCGTCGCCGAGCGCACCGTGCACCTGACCCGCGAGTCGCTGGTGCGCTACGCGGGCGCATCGGGTGACTTCAACCCCATTCACTATCGCGACGACGTCGCCGAACGCGTCGGTCTGCCCGGCGTGCTCGCGCACGGCATGCTGACGATGGGCCTCGCCGTCGAGACCATCGTCGAGTGGCTCGGCGACGCCGGACGCATCGTCGACTACGGCGTGCGCTTCACGCGTCCCGTCGTGGTGGATGCCGAGGGTGGTGCCGACCTCTTCGTCTCGGCCAAAGTCGGCGCCCTCGACGACGAGGCCGCCCGCATCGACCTCACCGTCACGTTCGGCGACACGACCGTGCTCGGCAAGGCGCAGGTGCGCGTGCGCCACCAGTCCTGATGGCCGAGATCACGCCGGTCCCGCTCGCCGACCTGACGACCCTGCGTGTCGGCGGCACGCCCCTGCGCATGGTCGAGGCCCGCACCCGCGACGAGCTCATCTCGGCGCTGCAGGAGGCGTGGTCGCAGGGAGAGCCGTGGCTCGTGCTCGGCGGCGGCTCGAACCTGCTCGCCGGTGACGAGCCCTTCGACGGCACCGTCGTGCTGGTGCGCACCTCCGGCATCCAGCGTGTCGAGGGCGCTCGGGAGGGTCACGTCCGCCTGCGCGTCGAAGCCGGTCACAACTGGGACGCCCTCGTCGAGTACACGGTCGCGGCCGGGCTGGCCGGCATCGAGGCCATGAGCGGCATCCCCGGCTCTGCCGGTGCGGCGCCCATTCAGAACGTCGGCGCATACGGGCAGGAGATCGTCGAGACGCTCGTCGAGGTCGAACTGCTCGACGAGGCCACCGGCGAGGTGGAGACCGTCTCGGCCGACGCACTCGGCTTGGGCTTTCGCACGTCGGTGCTCAAGCAGCACTACGGTCGGGGCGCCGAACGCTCCGGCGTCATCGTCTCGATCACCCTCGAACTGCAGGACGTCGGTGCCGGCGACATTCCCGTGCGCGGCGCTCAGCTGCGTCAGGCGCTGCGCCTGGCTCCGGATGCCGCGGTGTCGCTCCGGTGGATCCGCGAGACGGTCCTGGCGACACGCGCCGCCAAGGGCATGGTGCCCGATGACGCCGACCCCGACACCCACAGCGCCGGGTCGTTCTTCCAGAACGCGATCGTCTCGGCATCCTTCGCGCGCACCCTCCCGCCCGAGTGCCCTCGTTGGCCGATGGCCGTGGAGATCGAACCGGTCACCGTCATCCCCCTGGCCGCCTTCGACGGCGTCGTGCCTCCGCCGGTCTCGGTTCAGCCCGACGTCAAGGTGAGCGCCGCCTGGCTGATCGAGCACGCCGGTCTCGGCAAAGGCTTCCGGCTGCCACGCTCTCGAGCCGGATTGTCGACGAAGCACGCGCTCGCCCTCACGAACCGTGGCGGGGCGACCGCGGGCGAGATCGCCGAACTCGCGCGTTACATCCAGCACCGGGTGCAGTCCGAGTTCGGTTTGCTGCTGCAGCCCGAACCGGTGCTGGTGGGCGTCGAACTCTAGATCTCTCCGGGCCCGCCGTGGCGGCGGGGTCCCGGCGCGGCCTCTGCTGGCTCGGGTCGCGGCACTTCCCGCAGGAACGGGACGAGCGGCATGAGCATGCGCACCCAGACGATGCGGGCCGCTGGAAAGACGCCCAGCGCCCACCCCACCGATGCGAGCGCGTCGGTGGGGTAGTGCACGCCGAGGATCGCGACGGAGAACACGACCACGACGACGGCGATCGTGCCGAGCACGATCGCAGGCCGGTGCCAACGTGTGCCCTTCAGCATGAGCACCAGGGCGAGCACCAGCGCGGTGACGAAGACCACGTGCCCGCTGGGATACGACGGATCGACCGGCATCTGCGCCACCGGGTGCGGCAGCAGGGTCGCGTCCGGACGCGGGCGGCCGACCGCGATCTTGACGATGTCGGACGGGATCCAGGTCAGCGCAATCGTGCCGGCGAAGGCGATCGCCAGCGCCAGTCGCCCGCTCAACGCCCACACGATGCCGGTGACGATCACGGTGATGACGATCGCCGGCACAGGAGAGAACAGGTCGTACACGAGGGCGGTGACCTGGCCGAGGCCGTTGATGTGCCACCCGTTCATCGCCCGTGACAGATCCGCGTCGATGGGCGCGGCGCGCAGAGCCAGTCCGGCGCTGATGAGGAACACGATCGCCGCCAGCCCGACGACCAGCGTGGTCGCCGGGTGCTCTGACGGTGCGAGCAGCGCGTTGCGGCGGCGGCGCGATCTGCGCGACGCCACGAGGAGGGAGGATGTCGACGGGCGCATGGAGTTCGATCGTTCTCCGTCCGGCTATGTGCTTTCTGAGTGTGCGTGGGCGTCGGATCAGTCGGTGCCGAACAGCTTCTGCAGGCGCTGGACGCCCTCCAGCAGCTGGTCGTCGCCCAGCGCGTAGGAAAGACGCAGGTATCCCGACGGGCCGAACGCCTCACCGGGAACGACCGCGACCTCGGCCTGGTCGAGAATGAGGTCGGCGAGCTCGAGCGAGGTGTCGACACGGGTGCCGTTCCACTCCCGTCCGAGCAGGCCCGTCACGTCCGGGTAGACGTAGAACGCGCCGAGCGGGTTGGGCGCCGTGACCCCCGGGATCTTCGCGAGCTCCGACACGATCAGCCGGCGCCGGCGGTCGAAGGCCTGACGCATGTCCTCTGCTTCGGTCTGCGGTCCGGTGAGCGCGGCCAGTGCGGCGCGCTGCGCGACGTTGTTGACGTTCGAGCTCAGGTGCGACTGGAGGTTGCCGGCGAGCTTGATCGCGTCGGCGGGGCCGACCATCCAGCCCACACGCCAGCCGGTCATCGCATAGGTCTTGGCGACCCCGTTGACGAGGATGGTCTGTCCGGCCAGCTCCGGCACCGCGTCGACGATCGAGACGGCCCGCGCGCCTTCGTAGACGAGGTTCTGATAGATCTCGTCGCTGATCACCCAGATGCCGTGCGCGAGCGCCCACTCGCCGATCGCCTTCGTCTCCTCGGGTGTGTAGACCGAGCCGGTCGGGTTGGAGGGGGAGACGAAGACGAGCACCGTCGTCTTGTCGGTACGGGCGGCCTCGAGCTGGTCCACGGTGACCTTGTAGTCCTGGTCGGCGCCGGCGAAGACCTCGACCGGGATGCCGTCGGCCAGCGCGATCGCCTCGGGATACGTCGTCCAGTACGGCGCGGGCAGGAGCACCTCGTCACCCGGGTTCGCGACCGCTTGGAAGGCCTGGTAGACGGCCTGCTTGCCACCGTTGGTCACGATGATCTGCGACGGGGCGACCTCCAGGCCCGAGTCGCGGAGGGTCTTCGCGGCGATCGCCTCGCGCAGCACGGGCAGGCCGGCGGCGGGCGTGTAGCGGTAGTTGGCGGGGTCGTGGAGGGCGTGCGCGGCGGCATCCACGATGAACTGCGGCGTCGCGAAGTCGGGCTCCCCGGCCGCGTAGGAGATGACGGGGCGGCCGGCGGCCTGCAGGGCCTTCGCCTTCGCATCGACTTTGAGGGTCGCGGACTCGGCGATGGCAGACAGCTTGCGGGACAGGGGAGCGCGTTCGGTCACAGGCAAAAGCGTAGTGGTCCCGGCCACCGGCGGCACGGACCTGGCTCGCACGGAACGACGCGGCGCAGGTGCGCTAACGTGACGACGTGACCGGAGATGCCCGTGCCCGCCCGCCTCGCCGTCTCTCCGGTCTCTGGGGGCTGGCGCGCCTGGGTTTGGCCACGCTCTGCGTCGGCACCGCGACGGGGTTGGCGGTGCTGCTGCTCGTCTGGATCGTCCACTCCGTGGAGCACCTGGTGTGGGGAAGCGCCGAGGGGCCGTTCCTCGACGGGCTCGCCCTGCCGTCGCCCTGGTGGCTGCCGATCGTCACCCTGAGCGCAGCCGGCGTGATCGCGGCGATCGGCTGGTATCTGTTGCGCCGGTTCGGCCGACGGATCTCGAGTGTCGAGGAAGGGGTCGCCGGAAAGCGGATGCCGGCGCTGGAGACCGCCGCCGACACGGTGATCCAGGTGACGTCGGTGGCACTCGGTGCGTCGATCGGCAAGGAGGTCGCCCCGCGCGAGCTGTCCGCGGTGGCCGGATCGAAGATTGTCGGCTGGTTCCGCATCGATGCGCGCTGGTCGATGATCCTGGTGGCCTCGGCGGCCGGCGCCGGACTCGCCGCCGTCTACAACGTGCCGCTGGCCGGCGCGCTGTTCGCGATCGAGATCCTGCTCGCCCGCTTCAGCGCCGGGGCCGCCGTCGTCGCCCTGTCGATCAGCGCGATCGCGACGTTCGTCGCCCGACCGCTCGTCGCCGACGACTCCCTGTACCACGTCGACGACGTGAGCGTCACGCCGTCGCTGCTCGTCGCCGCTGTGCTCATCGGCCCGCTCATGGGCTGGACGGCGACGAGCTTCTCGGCCGTCACCGCCCGCCTGTCACGACGGCGGCCCACCGGGTGGAAGCTGCTCCTCGTCCTGCCCGTGACGTTCGCCGCGGTCGGCGTTCTCGGTGCGTTCTTCCCCCTCGTCCTCGGCAACGGTCGGGCCCTGGCGACGGCCGGCTTCGACCACGCCCAGCCGGCGCTGCTGCTGATCGCGCTCGCCGTCATGAAGTACGTCGCCACCGCGGTCTCGCTCGGCTCCGGGGCGATCGGCGGCACGCTGCAGCCCTCGGTCGCGATCGGCGCGGCCCTGGGCGCGGCGGCGGCCGCCGGCTGGGCGCTCATCTGGCCGGGAGCGGACGGTACCGCGCTCGCCGTCGTCGCCGCCGGCGCATTCCTCGCCGCGAACATGCGAGCACCGTTCACGGCCATCGCGCTGATCATCGAGTTCACCGGCACCGGCCTCACGCTGCTGCTGCCGATCTTCCTCGCCGTGGCGGGCTCGCTCGCGGCATCCCGTCTCACGACCGGCGGCGGCCTGCGTCGTTTCGCGCCGATCGACCCGGGTCGCGAGTAGTCCGCGGCTCAAGCCGGCCAGCTCGACAGCATGCGGTCCAGGCCGTCGAGCATGCGGGAGAAGCTGTCGGAGACGTTGACCGGAAGGGCGAAGCCGCCCCCGTTCTCGAGTGCGCAGAACCCGTGCAGGGCGGCGCGCAGAGCACGTGTGGCGTCGATCAGCTGATCGTCGGCGATGTCATAGCCGCGCAGCGTCGCCGAGACGACCTGCTGCACCTGCGCGGCGGCGAGGGCATGCGCCTCCTCGCGCGCCTCACCGGGCAGCGGTGCGCGCTGGGTGGCCGCATATCGTCCCGGATGTCGCAGTGCGTACCCCCGATAGGCGTGCGCAAGACTCTCCAGCGCCGCCGTCCGGGACACCCCGATGGCCGCGACCCGCAGTTCCTGGGCGAGCTCACGCGTCGCCTCGGTGGCCACAGCGGAACGCAGCACCTCGAGCGAGGCGATGTGCTTGTAGAGGCTCGGCACCTTCACGCCGGCGCGGCCGGCGATCTCGGCGAGGGTGAGGCCGTCGAGCCCGAGCTCGTCGATCGTCTCCAACGCCAGCGTCACCACGGCATCGTGGGTGAGGCCGGCCCTAGGCACCGGCCACCTCGCGACAGAACGCGACCAGGGCGGGACCGACCTGCTCGGGCTGTTCGGCCTGCGGGTAGTGGCCGGCGCCCTCCACGAGCGTCACGCGCGCGCGCAGCTGCTCGCCGATCCACTCCGCTTCTTCCCTCGGATCGCTGAAGTCGGGGTCGGCGGTGCCCATGATGACCAGCGCCGGTGCCGACACCTCGGGGATCCGCTTCTCGGCGAGGCTGTGGTCGGTGCGGGTCGTGCGCGCGAACGCGGCGGTGGCGCCCGGGCGCGACATCGCCGCGCGGACCGCCGCGCGGTGCTCGGCGAAGTCGGCGGGCCGGCGGCCGGGGTAGAGCTGGGGCAGGTAGGCAAGCCAGGCCGCGCGGGCCCACGGCCGGAGCATCAGCAGGCGGAACGTTGCGGCGGCGAACGGGTTGGTCGGCGCGTTGCGGACGAACGGGCCGACCAGACCCAGGCCGCTGACGGCGGCGGGCTCCTCGGCGGCCGCCCAGACGGCCGCACCGGCGGCCATCGAGTTGCCGACGACGACGGCGGGGCCGCCGAGATGCGCGATGAGCGCGAGGATGTCGGTGCCGGCCGCGACGTCGTCGTACGTCGTGAACGTCGCATCCGACTCGCCGTGACCGCGCAGGTCCATGACGGCGACGCGGAAACCGGCCTCACGCAGAGCGGGGACGGTGTAGCGGTAGCTCGCGGCGATCTCGCCCATGCCGGGAACGCACACCACGAGCGGACCGTCACCGGTCACGCGGTACGCGATGCGGCCTTCCGGCCGATCGAGGTGATGGACATCCAGCCGGGCGAAAGCAGCTGAAGGAGACGATGTGGTTGTCATAGCCATAAAGCTAATGGCATTAGCTAACTCTGTCAACGTCCTTCCTGCAGCGCATGACAGCGGGGGTGGATGCCGCGGCATCCACCCCCACTGTGCGACGCGGACCGTCAGTCGGTCAGGTAGTCGGCGTAGGCCCCGAGCGTCAGGAACGTCGGGAAGTCCTCACCGAGGGCGACGTCGCGGAAGATCGCCGCCGCGTCGTCGAAGCGGTCGCCGTCCTGGCGCGGGACCTCGGCCAGGACCTGCGCGATGAGGCCCTCGATGTACTCGCGCGTGATGCGCGTGCCGTCGTCCGTCGTGCGGTCCTGGTGGATCCACTGCCACACCTGGCTACGGCTGATCTCGGCGGTCGCGGCATCCTCCATGAGGTTGTCGATCGCGACGGCGCCGAGACCCCGCAGCCATGCCTCGATGTAGCGGATCGCCACTGACACGTTGCCGTACACGCCCGCCGCCGTGACCGGCAGTCCGATGTGCACGTCGATGAGCTGCGAGGCCTGGACGTTCACCTCGGGCCGCTGGCGGTCGATCTGGTTGGGGCGCTCGCCGAGCACGGCGTCGAACTCCGCCTGCGCGACGGGGATCAGGTCGGGGTGGGCCACCCACGTCCCGTCGAAGCCGTCGCCGGCCTCGCGCTTCTTGTCGGCGGCGACCTTCTCGAACGCCTGGGCCGTCACCTCCGGGTCGCGTCGGTTGGGGATGAAGGCGCTCATGCCGCCGATCGCGAAGGCTCCGCGCTTGTGGCACGTCTTCACGAGCAGCTCCGTGTAGGCCCGCATGAACGGCACCGTCATCGTGACCTGGCTGCGGTCGGGCAGCACGAACCGCGCGCCCCGGCCGCGGTAGTTCTTGATCATCGAGAAGATGTAGTCCCAGCGGCCGGCGTTCAGGCCCGCGATGTGATCGCGCAGCTCGAACAGGATCTCCTCCATCTCGAAGGCCGCCGGCAGCGTCTCGATGAGCACGGTGGCACGGATGGTGCCGTGCGGGATGCCGAGGTAGTTCTCACTGAAGGTGAAGACGTCGTCCCACAGCTTCGCCTCCTCCGCCGACTCGATCTTCGGCAGGTAGAAGTAGGGGCCCACGCCGTTGTCGATCAGACGCTGCGCGTTGTGGAAGAAGTACAGGCCGTAGTCGACGAGCGAACCGGATGCCGCGAGGTCGCGACCGGCGCGGTCGGTGTAGCGGATGTGCTTCTCGACCAGGTGCCAGCCGCGGGGACGCATCACGATCGTGGGGGTCTGCTCGGCGGTGACGCGGTACTCCTTGCCCTCGGGGCTCGTGTACGACAGCTGTCCGCGGATCGCGTCGAACAGCGAGAGCTGACCTTCGATGACGTTGCGCCAGGTGGGGCTCGTGGCATCCTCCTGGTCGGCCAGCCACACCTTCGCGCCCGAGTTGAGCGCGTTGATCGTCATCTTCGGGTCGGTGGGGCCGGTGATCTCGACGCGGCGATCCTCCAGTCCCGGACCTGCCCCGGCGACCTGCCACTCGGCATCCTCGCGGATGTGGGCCGTGTCGGAGCGGAACTGCGGGTCGTGCCCGTTGCCGATCTCGAAACGGCGCCGCATCCGGTCGGCGAGGCGGTCGTGACGCCGGCCGGCGAAGCGGACGTGCAGCTCGGCGAGGAACGCGATGGCCGCGGGGGTGAGGATCTCCTCGTAGCGGTCGCGGATCGGTCCCGTGACGGTGATGGTCGATGCGGGCGCGGTGCCCGTGGCGGTGGGAGTCATGGCCCTGCTCTTTCTGTGTCGGTGGGTCGCGGGGTGGTGCTCAGTGGAACTGTTCGGCCTCAGTGGATCCCACCAGAGCCAGGGTCGCGCTGTCGGGGTTGAGCGCCGTGGAAACGAAGTCGAAGTAGCCGGTGCCCGCCTCGCGCTGGTGCTTGGTGGCGGTGTAGCCGCGCGATTCCGCAGCGAACTCGGCTTCCTGCAGCTCGACGTACGCGCTCATGGCGCGCTCGGCGTAGCCGGAGGCGAGATCGAACATCGAGTAGTTGAGGGCGTGGAAGCCGGCCAGCGTGATGAACTGGAACTTGTAGCCGAGGTCGGCCAGCTCCTGCTGGAAGGTGGCGATCTGCTCGTCGCTGAGGTGACGCTTCCAGTTGAAGCTCGGCGAGCAGTTGTAGGCGAGCATCTTGCCGGGGAACTGCTCGTGGATCGCGCTCGCGAACGCGCGGGCCAGCTCGATGTCGGGCTCTCCGGTCTCCACCCACAGCAGGTCGGCGTACGGCGCGAACGCGAGGCCGCGGCTGATGACCGCCTCCAGGCCCGGGCGCACCCGGTAGAAGCCCTCGCTCGTGCGTTCTCCCGTGGTGAACTCCTGGTCGCGCGGGTCGACGTCGCTGGTGAGCAGGTCGGCCGCCAGCGCGTCGGTGCGGGCGATGATGACGGTCGGCACGCCGGCGACGTCGGCGGCGAGCCGAGCCGCGTTCAGGGTGCGGATGTGCTGCTGCGTGGGCACCAGCACCTTGCCGCCGAGGTGGCCGCACTTCTTCTCGCTGGCCAGCTGGTCCTCCCAGTGGATGCCGGCGGCACCCGACTGGATGAGCGACTGCGCGAGCTCGTACGCGTTGAGGGGGCCGCCGAAGCCCGCCTCGGCATCCGCGACGATGGGGGCCAGCCAGTCCTGCGTGAGGGTGCCTTCCGCGTGCTCGATCTGGTCCTGGCGGATCAGGGCGTTGTTGATGCGGCGGACGACGGCAGGCACGGAGTTGGCCGGGTAGAGGCTCTGGTCGGGGTAGGTCTGTCCGGCGAGGTTGCCGTCGGCGGCGACCTGCCACCCCGAGAGGTAGATGGCCTTCAGGCCCGCACGTACCTGCTGCACGGCCTGGCCGCCGGTGTAGGCGCCGAGCGCGCGGATGTAGTCCTCGGTGTGCAGCAGGTTCCAGAGGTTCTCGGCGCCGCGGCGGGCGAGGGTGTTCTCCTCGCGCACCGACCCGCGCAGGCGGATGACGTCCTCCGCGGTGTAGGTGCGCTGAACGCCGTCCCAGCGCGGGTCGGTGTCCCAGATCTCCTGCAGCTCAGCGGCGGTCTGCGTCTGGTCGCCGGCGCGCAGTGGCGGCTGACCGGGGGTGGCCTGGATCGTCATGGTGCTCTCCTTCATCGGATGCCGGGGCGATGCCGGCGGTGGCTCGTGTCTCCACTTTGGGTGAAGTTCGAGGCCAGGAGTAACCAAATCGGGAGTGAAGATTGATCGAACTTCACGTTCTGTGACACAATCCCGGACATGACGAACATCGATGTTCCGTTGACGGCGACGACCACAGAGCCCGAGGACGAGGCCGATGCGCTCACGATCGGCCGGCGCATCCGTCAGCTGCGCACGGCGCGCGGGATGACCCTCGACGAGCTCGCGGCAGCTGTCGAGCGGGCACCGAGTCAGCTGTCGATGATCGAGACGGGAAAGCGCGAACCCAAGCTCACTCTCCTCCGCGCCATCGCCAAGGCGCTCGGTGCGACGGTCGACCAACTCCTGGAGGCGGAGCCCCTCGATGAGCGCGCCACGCTCGAGATCGCGCTCGAGCGCGCCATGAAGGGCTCGACGTTCCGCGCCCTCGGCATCGAGCCGTTCCGCATCGGCAAGACGATCCCCGACGACGCCCTGCGCGCGCTGCTCGCGCTGCAGGGCGAGATCGAAAGGCTCGGCGACGAGCGCTCCGCGACTCCCGAGGAGGCGCGTCGGGCGAACGTCGAGCTGCGCCACCTCATGCGTCGCCAGGACAACTACTTCGCCGAGCTCGAGGAGCACGCCCGCGCCATCCTTCGCGCCGTCGACCACCCGGGCGGGCCGCTCACGCAGCGCACGGCATCAGATATCGCCGCTCACCTGGGATTCTCCCTCCACTATGTCGCCGATCTGCCGGCCTCGACGCGCTCGGTCGCCGACATCAAGCACGGCCGGCTGTACCTGTCGAGCACGGTGCCCGCGAAGGGGGACTCCCGCACCGCGGTGCTGCAGGCGCTCGCCAGCCGCATCCTCGGGCACGCCGAGCCGCGCTCCTACGCCGAGTTCCTGCGTCAGCGGGTGGAGACGAACTACCTGACCGGGGCTCTCCTGATCCCTGAAGATCACGCCGTCCCGGTGCTGCACGACGCGAAGTCGCGGCGCGCGCTGTCGATCGAAGACCTCCGCGATGCGTACTCGGTGTCGTACGAGACCGCGGCGCACCGCTTCACCAATCTGGCGACGCGGCATCTCGGCATCCCGGTGCACTTCTTGAAGGTGCACGAGTCGGGCACCATCACGAAGGCGTACGAGAACGACGACGTGAACTTCCCGGCCGATCGGCTCGGCTCGATCGAGGGGCAGCTGTGCTGTCGGCGTTGGACGAGCCGCGCCGTGTTCGACATTCCCGACAAATTCAACCCGTACTACCAGTACACCGACACCGGCAACGGCACGTTCTGGTGCACGGCCCGCGTGGAGACCTCCAGTGAGGGTGCGCACTCGGTGTCGGTGGGCGTGCGCTTCGACGACACGAAGTGGTTCGTCGGGCGCGAGACCACCAACCGCAGCGTCTCCCGTCACTCGGTCGAGGTGTGCTGCCGGCGCGCTCCCGCCGAGCTGGAGTCGCAGTGGCGCGATCAGGCGTGGCCGAATGTGCGCACGCCCCGGACGCTGCTGGCGACCCTGCCGACCGGTGCGTTCCCCGGCGTCGACACGACCGATCTGTACGAGTTCCTCGAGGCGCACGCGCCGCGCGGCTGAGGTGCTCGCTGCGCTGCGCTGTGGTGGGGTGTGGGCCGCTCAGACCACGGCGTTCCAGCGCAGACGCGGGGTGGCGGCATCCACCTCGTCGAGGACGGCCGCGGGCGAGGCGACCGGGAACGTCGTGATCAGTCGCTGGATGCCGCCGTTGATCAGCGCGTAGGCGAGGGCGGAAGGGCCGGATGCCGCGGCGCGCCCCACCGCGATGACGGCTTCCGTGTCGTGCACCCGCTGACGGCGCACCGGAGTGCGCTCCACCAGTGCGGTGGCGGCCGCGGCGACCCGCGCCAGCAGGGTCTCGCCCGTCGGCAGCGCCCAGGGGAGGAAGGCGTCGGCGGCCAGCCCGTAGGCGCGGGCGAGCTCGCCGTCCAGCCAGCGCTCGCGTTTGAGGCCGTAGGGGGTCGGTGTCGTCGACAGCAGGTAGCCGTAGACGTGCAGCAGGCCGGCGTTGCCGACGGGGAAGCGGGCGTCGATGCCGGCGCGCTCGTGGAGCGCCCTGAAGACCGACGCCGCGATCACGGATGTGCCCGTGTTCTCGTCGATGACCGTGGACAGCCCCCATGCCTCGAATCGGCGCGCGGCGGCGTCGGCGTCGATCGAGGTGCCGAGCCACGGGAGGAGGTCGAAGGCGGCCGCGGGATCGCCCGTGGCGAGCGCGGCCGCGGCGTCGAGTCGCGAGAGCTCCCCGCCACTTTTTACCGGATGTTCATCTGCCGTGGTCATTACGTCCACACATGTCCTTCACTATGGACAAAGCGTCCAGCCTCACGGACGCGTTCGTCACCCGCAGGGAGATCCGTGCCTCGTCCCATTCTCATCTTCGACTTCGACGGTACCGTCGCCCTCGGCGACGGGCCGGTGCGCGCGTACGCCCGCGCCGTCGCCACCGAGGCCGGATTGTCGCCGTCGTTCGTCGATGAGATCGCCACCGGCCTCGCCGACGGCGACGACGACGCCATCGACGCCTACGACCTCGTGCGGGTGCGCGCCCTCGCGGCCGGAGCCGCCCCCGAGCACCTCGCGCGCGGCTACGCCGCCAGCCGCGCACAGCTCGCGTCCGACGACGCTCCCGTTCTCGCCCCCGAGGGCCTCGCCACCTTCCTCGCGACGGTCGACGCGGAGCGCATCCTGGTCACCAACGCGCCCGGCGTGCGCATTCCGGAGGCGCTGACGGCGCTCGCGCTGGAAGGGCTCTTCGACCGCGTCGTCGTCGACGCGGGCAAGCCCGACGGGCTCGCCGCGCTGCTGGACGAGCTGGACGCGGATGCCGAGGTGCTCGCCGTCGGCGACATCTGGCGCAACGACCTGGCTCCGGCCCACGCCCGCGGCCACGCGACGGCGCTGGTCGGCGGCTATCCCGACCCCGACGCCGCCCCGGACTTCCGCGCCGACACGCTTCCCGAACTCCTGCCCGCCCTCACCGAATGGGTTCGCGCCCGCGCGCGTACCCGCTGACCACTCCTCGATCCACCCCGACACCGAAGGACACCTCATGCGCATCACCCGCCTCCGACTCGCCGCGGTCGCCGCGACGGCGCTCGCCGCCACCGTCGCGCTCGCCGGCTGCTCCGGCACCTCCGACGCCTCCGGCTCCGCCGCGCCGGCCGCCGACCCGAGCTCGCTCGTTCTCGCCCTCGTGCCCTCGCAGGACCAGGGCGGCCTCGTCGACACGGCCAAGCCCCTGACCGACATGCTGAGCTCGGAACTCGGCATCCCCGTCACGGGCGTCGTGTCGAAGGACTATCAGGCCGCCGTGGAGGCGATGGGTGCCGACCAGGCGCAGATCGGCTTCCTCCCCTCGCTGCAGCTGTGGCAGGCCAGCGACCGCTACGGTGCGAAGGTCGTGCTGCAGACCGAGCGTAACGGCGCGATCACCTACCCGGCCCAGTTCATGACGAACAACCCGAGCAAGTACTGCTCCGACACCCCCGTCGACAAGGACGGGATGCTGTACTGCAACGGCACCGACAAGCTCGCGACGCCGAGCGGCCTGGACGCGATCACCAAGATCGCCGGTGCGAAGGTCGCCGTGCTCGGCCCCGGCTCGCCGGCCGGCTACATCTACCCGATGCTCGCCCTCAAGGAGAATGGCATCGATATCGACAACGGGTTCCAGAAGATCCCCGTCACCGCCAACGACGCCTCGGTGATGGCCGTCTACAAGGGCGATGCCGAGGTCGGCTTCAGCTTCTGGGACGCACGCACGCTCGTGAAGAAGGACACCCCCGACGTGGGCCAGAAAGTCGTCGTCTTCGCCCTCAGCAACCCGATCCCCAACGACGGCGTCGCCGTCTCGTCGAAGCTCTCGCCGGCCCTCCAGGACAAGATCACCCAGGCGCTGGAGTCCTACTCCAACACCGACGAGGGCTCGAAGGTGCTCAAGAGCATCTACTCCATCACCAAGCTCGCACCCGCCAACCCCGCTTCCCTCGACGTCGTCGCGCGCGCCGCCGAGCAGCTCGGACTGCAGTGACGGATCCGATCGTCGCCCAGGGCACCGAGGCTGCGGCCTCGGCGCCCTGGGGCATCCGTCTGGACGGGGTCACCGTCCGCTACCCCAACGGCACCGTGGGCCTGCGCGGCGTCGACCTCGAGATCGCGCCGGGCGAGATGGTCTGCATCGTCGGCCTCTCCGGGTCGGGAAAGTCCACGCTGATCCGCACGATCAACGGTCTCGTCCCCGTGACGGAGGGTACCGTGACCGTCGGCGGCGAGCGCGTCGACAACGCACGGGGCAAGCGCCTTCGCCACCTCCGCGGACAGATCGGCATGGTGTTCCAGGGGTTCAACCTCGCCGGTCGGACGACCGTGCTGAACAACGTGCTCGTGGGGCGTCTCACCCACACGCCGTACTGGCGCACCCTGGCGGGCGCCTACCGCGACGCCGACAAGCAGATCGCCTTCGAGGCGCTCGATCGCGTCGGCATCCTGTCGAAGGTGTGGGATCGGGCCTCGGCCCTGTCGGGCGGCCAGCAGCAGCGCGTCGCGATCGCGCGCGCCCTCGCGCAGCAGCCGCGGATCGTCCTCGCCGATGAGCCGGTCGCGAGCCTCGACCCGCCCACCGCGCACGGCGTCATGGGCGATCTGCGGCGGATCAACGCCGACCTCGGCATCACGGTGCTGGTCAACATCCACCTGCTCGATCTCGCGCGACAGTACGGCGCGCGCATCATCGGCATGCGCGCCGGGGAGGTCGTCTTCGACGGGCCGGCCGCGAGCGCGACGGATGCCGACTTCGAGAACATCTACGGACGGTCGCTGACCGGCGACGATCGGCTCGATCGATGAGCGTCGCGCCCGCGGCATCCGCGCCGGTGGTGCCCGAGCGGCCTCGACGCCGCGCCGGAACCTGGATCGCGCTGGCGGTCGTCGTCGTGATCACGGTGGTCACGTGCCTTCCGGGCATCGGCGTGGGCTTGGATGTCGCGCCGATCGTCGCGAACTGGCGAAACGGTGCCACGAAGATCGTCGAACTGCTCACGCCCGACTGGTCGTTCTTTCCGCGCACCGTCGCGCCGATGCTCGAGACGCTGCAGATGGCGGTGCTCGGAACCGTCGTGGGGGCCGCGATCTCGCTGCCGCTGTCGTTCTGGGCGGCACGGCCCACCAATCCGCACCCCGCCTTCCGCGGTGCGGTGCGGACCCTGCTGAATGCGATCCGCGCGGTTCCCGAGCTCGTCTACGCGGCGGTGCTCGTCGCGATGGTCGGCGTCGGCGCGCTTCCCGGCATCCTCGCTCTCGCGATCTTCAACATCGGCATCATCGTCAAGCTCGTCTCCGAGTCGATCGACGCGCAGGATGCCGGTGCCATCGAAGCCGGTCGGGCCGCCGGTGGCACGCAGGCGCAGATCAACCGCGCCGTCGCCCTCCCCGATGCGTGGCCGGCATTCGTGTCGCAGACCCTGTACGTGTTCGAGCTGAACGTGCGCGCCTCGACGGTGCTGGGGCTCGTCGGCGCCGGAGGGATCGGGCTGCTCATCGACGCGGTCCGCACGTTCTACCGCTACGACCAGCTCTCCCTCATCATCCTCGAAGTGCTCGTCGTGGTCGTCGTGATCGACATGATGAGCGACGCCATCAGACGGAGGCTCGTGTGAGCGCCCTCGCCGTTCCCGTCCGCCGTCGTTCGCCGTGGCGGGCCGTGTCGGCCGTCGTCGTCACCGCCGTCGTGGTCGCCGCCTTCTGGTCGGTCCAGATCTCGTGGGGTCGTCTCGCCGACCTTCCCGCCGACATCGGCCGCTACCTCTGGCTCATGTTCTCCGCGCCGGAGTGGTCGAAGCTGCCCGAAGCGCTCTGGCAGACCTGGCGGAGCATCGAGATGGCGTGGGTGGGGACCGTGCTCGGCATCCTGCTGGCGACCCCGCTCAGTCTCGTGGCCGCCCGCGGCTTCGGGCCGCTGTGGCTGCGCGGCGTGCTGCGACTCGTGTTCTCGGTCATCCGCGCCGTGCCCGAGCTGATCATCGCGATCATCATCCTCTCGGTCACCGGGCTGACGCCGCTGACCGGTGCGCTCGCCCTCGCCGTCAACGGCATCGGCACGCTCGGCAAATGGGGCTACGAAGCGGTGGAGGCCGTACCTCCCGGGCCCATCGAGGCGGCGCGTGCCGCGGGCGGCTCGACGGCGCAGGTGCTGCGCTGGGGCGTGTGGCCGCAGGCGCAGCCGGTGTTCCTGTCGTTCTGGCTCTATCGCTTCGAGATCAACGTGCGCTCGTCTGCCGTTCTCGGTCTCATCGGGGTCGGCGGCATCGGCGATATGCTGACGTCCTACACCCAGTACCGGGAGTGGTCCACCGTGGGGATGCTGCTCATCGTGGTGATCGTCGTCACGATGGCGATCGACGCGGCGAGTGGAGCGCTCCGCCGGCGAATCATGGAGGGTCCGCGTGCCCGTTGACGCACCGACGACGGTGCGCATCGCCGCGATGCGCAACGGCCTGCAGCCCACCGAACGGCGGGTCGCCGACCTCATCGTGGCCGAGCCCGACGCGGTCGTGGAGCTCACCGCGCAGCAGCTGGCCGACCGCGCCGGCGTTGCGCGCTCATCGGTCGTGCGGGCGTGCCAGTCGCTGGGCTACCGGGGCTACCCGCAGCTGCGTGTCGCCTTGGCGGCCGAACTCGGCGCCCAGCCGCCCCGCGACGCCGATCACGGCGACGGCCCGCTCGGCGAGCTGCGCGCCGCCCTCGCCCGCACCGCGCAGTCGCTGACCACGGCGGTGAGCCTGATGAGCGCCGACGACGTGTCGTCCGCGGTCGCCGATGTCGCCGGTGCCTCACGCCTGCTGGTCGTCGCCAATGGCCTGTCGGCTCCCGTCGCGAGCGATCTGGCGATGCGCCTGACCGCGGTCGGTCGTCCCGCCGAGGTGATCGCGGATGCCATCGCGCAGCAGATCGCGGCGCGTCAGCTGTCGGCCGCCGACGTGTGCATCGTCGTGAGCGGCTCGGGAGCGAATGCCGCGAGCGTGCGGGCGGCCGAGGCGGCCCGCAGCGCCGGTGCGCGTGTGCTGGCCCTGACCTCCTTCGCGTCCAGCCCGTTGGCCGACCGTGCCGACCGCTCGCTCGTGATCACCCCGACCGGCGTCAGCTTCCGCGAGGAGCTGGCCCACACCTCGCGGGTCGCACACGCCGCGTTCGTGGAGGCGTTCGTGGATGCCGTCGCGGGCGTGCTGGGGGAGAGGGCCCGCATCGTGCGGGCGCACGTGCTCGGCATCCTGTCGGACAACCTCGACGACGGCACCGCCTGACCGCGCCGGCCGATCGCGCCGGGCGATCTCGCCGGGCGATCTCGCCGGGCAGGGCGGTCCTCCCCGGTCGTGGTGCGCTTCGGCTCAGTCGTGCTGCGCTGCGGGAGGTCGTCGCCTACAACCAGACGACGCGTGGCCTCACCTCCCTCTACTCGACCGTGGTGGCGGAAGCGGCCGACCCCGACCATCCGCTGCACGACGATTTCGCGAGGCGATATCGCAAGCGCGCCGCGGACACGGCGGCGCTCCTGCGCGCAGGCCAGCGCTCCGGCGAGATCGCGCCCGACATCGATCCCGACGCGGCGGCCCGCCTCATCAGCGCCGTGATGGACGGCATCCTGCAGCAGTGGCTACTCGATGCCACCGTGGACATGACCGCCCTGTTCGACGAGTTCGTTCGCGGCTATCTGCGGGCACCGCGCGCTGCGGCATCCCCCCGCTGACCCCGCCCGTCCGCCGGCCGACCCCGCCGAGCGTACGCCCCGCGAGACACCGTCCCTGCACCGAGACTGCCGCTGTGCACCGGTGTTTCGGTGCGCAGGCGGTGTCTCGCGGGCGGGCGGACTCGCGGGCGGTCGGGAGGCGGGGGCCACGTCTTGACGGAGGTTATGCGCATAAGTAAAGTAGCCCTCGCGGCCCGGGGTCGCTACGCAGCCTGCGGCAGCCAGAGCAGCATGGTGGTACCGGCCGCCGACGTCCGCTCGATCTCGATCCGGCCCCCGGCCGCCTCGGCCGCCTCGCGCACGAGCGCGAGACCCAGGCCGAAGCCGCGCCGCCGCCCCGACTCCGGGCCGCGGGCGAAGCGCTCGAAGATGCGCTCGCGATCGGCATCGGCGATGCCGCTACCGCCGTCGCGCACCCGGATCGCGACGCCCCGTCCGTCGGATCGCGCCGACAGTGCGACCTCGCCGCCGGCGGGAGTGTGCTGCACTGCGTTGTCCAGGAGCGCGACGCAGAGCCGGTCGAGGGTGACGCGGGGAAGGCGCACCCGCAGGCCGGCGCCGTCGCCCTGACCGACGCGGACGAGCACGCCCGCCTCCTCGGCCAGCGGCGCCACCGTGGCCGCCGCGGCCGTCAGCGCCGCGTCGACGACGGCGGGCTCGGCATCCGTCGCCGTTCCCTCCGCCGTCAGCAGCATGTCGGTGAGCACGGCGTCCATGACCGACGCGTCGGCGCGCAGCGCCGCGAGCGTGTCGGTGAGGTCTTCGCCGCGCCGGTGGCGGCGCTCCAGGATCTGCGTCCGGCTCGTGAGAGCCGTCAGCGGCGTGCGGATCTCGTGGCTCGCGTCGGCGACGAAGCGGCGCTGCAGCCGCAGGGCACCGGCCAACGGGGCCACCGCGCGGCGGGCGGCGAACCAGGCGACGAGGGCGAGCAGCGCCACCCCGGCGAGACCGAGCGCGACGACCCAGGGGAGGATGCGGTCGACGTCGACCACGATGCGGTCGCCGTCCAGCGGCCCGAGGCGCCCCCCGCCGTCGCTGTCTCGGTGCAGTTCGGGGCGGGCGGACAGCAGCAGCACGGCCACCAGGATCGCCACGCCCGCCGTCACCACCACAGCCGACGCGGCACCGACGAGCAGACCGACGTGGACCGCGGCGCGACGAACGCGCCGGCGGTCGGCCTCGTCGCTCACGACGGGCTCCCCGCACGGTAGCCGCGCCCACGGACGGTCTCGATGATCTCGGGCGACGCCTTGCGGCGGATGTAGTGCACGTAGGTGTCGACCGAGCTCAGTGCATCATCGGAGGAGAAGACGGCACGGAGGATCTCGTCGCGGGAGAAGACGTGCTCGGGGCTCTCGCTCAGCAGCGCCACCAGGCGCGCCTCGGTCGCCGTCAGCGTGACGCGTTCGCCGCCGTCGCCGTAGAGGGTGCGCGACTCGGCGACGAAGGTCCAGTCGCCGAGGTGGCGCCGACGTCCCTCGGCGTGGTGACCGCGCACGAGGGCGCGCAGTCGCGCGAGCAGCTCCTCGAAGTCGAACGGCTTGACGAGGTAGTCGTTGGCGCCGCTGTCGAGGCCGTCGACCCGGTCGGCGACGGCACCGAGAGCCGTCAGCAGCAGCACGGGCGTCGTGAGGCGTGCGGTGCGCATCGCCTGAACGATCTCCACGCCGTCCAGCCCGGGCAGGCGCCGGTCGACGACCAGCACGTCGAAGCGCTCGGCGAGCACGCGCTCCCGTGCGGCGAGGCCATCGGTCAGGTGCGTGACGTCATAGACCTCGGAGAGCACCTCGACCGTCATCCCCGCGATCGTCGGGTCGTCTTCGACGTAGAGCAGGCGTGGCCGTGCACCGTCGCGGGTCATCGCTCCTCCGATCCTCGCCGCCACCATTCACCCACATCCGCGCCAAGAATCCGCCAAGACCGCATCACCCGGCGGCGACGAGCGCGGCCCACAGCTCCGCACGCGCCGGAAAGCTCGACAGATCCACACCCAGCAGCTGCTGCGCCTGCGCCACCCGGGCGCGCACCGTATGGCGATGGATGCCGAGCGCCCGCGCGGCCTCGTCGATGCGCGCGTCGTGGGTGAGCCAGGTGCGCACGGTCTCCACGAGCGCTGTGCCCTGGGCCTGGTCGTGCGCCCGCAGCGGGCGCAGCCGCGCGTCGGCGAGGGCGCGGGCGGCAGGGGAGTCGAGGCTCGACAGCACGCCGGCGGCATCCGCGAAGCGCGCGACGGTGCCGCTCACGGCGGTGCGCAGCGCGGTGAGGGCCTGCGCGTGGGCGCGGGAGAATCCGCTGTAGTCGGTGGGCTCCGAAAGCCCCACCGCGGCATCCAGCAGACCCGCGAGCGCGGTCGGCGCACCCTCGTCGGCGGCGGAGACGACGAGGACGAGGCCGTCGGCGCTGCGCGCGTAGAACAGGCCGCCGCGTTCGGCGGCCTGCAGCTCGAGCCAGTCGACGGCGGCGTCGGTGCGGTTGGCGGCGACGGCGGCGACCCCGACCACGACAGGGCTCGCCGGCAACGGGCCCCACAGTTCGCGCGAGACGCGCCGCGCCAGGTGCGGGTCGTCGTCGAGGAGCGTCTGCAGCAGTCCGGCTCGCAGCGCCGCGCGGGCGCGGCCGAGTCCCACGTTCTGCTCGAGGGCGAGGCCGGCCATCGCGATGACCGACGTCACGACGCTGCGTCCCTCCAGGTCGAGGTCGGCGCCGACGATCGCGATGAGTCCGCGGAGGTGCCCTCCACGGCCGAGGGTCTGCATCGTGACGCGTCGATCATCGATCTCGAGCGTCGACGCCGCACGCGCCCCGCGGCGCAGCACGGCACCGGCTTCTGTCGTGACGGCGGCGACGGCTCCGTCGTCGAGGGCGTCGGCGGGGGCGCTCTGGGTCAGCGTGCCGGCGGCGTCGAACAGCCCGACCCACGCACCGAGCTGAGCGGCGAGTTCGGCGACGGTCGCCGCCAGCCCGTCCGGACGCAGTGCGGCCAGAGAGATCGCCCGCTGCGCCGACAGCGCCCAGGTACGCCGGGCGTAGGCCTGAGCGGCGATGGCTTCGGCGTTGGCCCGTGCCAGCGCGATGAACGGGGTGCGATAGGGAACCTCGAACAGCGGCATCCGCTGCGCGGCGCAGGCGAGGACGAGGGCCGGCGGGATGCCGTCGCGCACCACTTCGGTGCCGAACCCCAGCCCGCGCACGCCGCGGGCGCGCAGGCGCGACACGTAGGCGGCGGCGGCGTCCTCGCCCGACTCGCCGTCGCCGGCCGGCCCGACGAACTGCGTGCCCGTCGTCAGCAGCAGCAGGTCATCGGCCAAGAAGGGCGTGGGGTCGATGAGGTCGGAGCTGTGTACCCAGCGCAGCGGAGCGTCCAGCGCGCCGTCGTCGAGATCGTCGGCGCTCGAGGCGAGCCGCAGCTCGAGGTCGCGGCGCGCGAGAAGCGCGCGCAGAGTCGGCTGCGTCTCGGTCATGGGCGGCGGCCTCCTCCTCGGCGCGGTCCTCGGTCGATCCGGGGCGGGTGCCCGACGACGGGCACGACGTGGCTGTACGCCGCGTATGCGCCTGATCACAGAATGTACACGGCGGAGGGTGTGGCTCGGCATCCGCGGCTCATACGCTCCCGGCATGAGCATCATCGACAGCGCCGTCATCGGCGGTCCGTCCCTGGCGCAGGAGCGCCGCCTCGTCACCGCGATCCCCGGCCCCCGCTCGCAGGAACTGCTGGCGCGCAAGAGCGCCGCCGTCGCATCGGGTGTCGCTCACACGGTGCCCATCGAAGCCGTCGCGGCCGGCGGTGGCGTCGTGGTCGACGCCGACGGCAACTCGCTCATCGACCTCGGCAGCGGCATCGCCGTCACCAGTGTCGGAAATGCCCACCCGGGCGTCGTGGCGGCGGTGCAGGCCGCCGTCGCGCAGATGACGCACACGTGCTTCATGATCTCGCCGTACGAGTCGTACGTCGCCGTCGCCGAGAAGCTCAACCGCCTCACCCCCGGCGACCACGCGAAGAAGTCGGCGCTGTTCAACTCCGGCGCCGAAGCCGTCGAGAACGCGATCAAGATCGCCCGCAAGGCCACCGGCCGCCCGGCCGTCGTCGCGTTCGACCACGCCTACCACGGCCGCACCAACCTCACGATGGCCCTCACCGCGAAGTCGATGCCGTACAAGAGCGGATTCGGTCCGTTCGCCTCCGAGGTCTACCGCGTGCCGGCCTCCTACCCTTTCCGCGACGGCCTGAGCGGCGCGGATGCCGCGGCGAAGGCCATCTCGCTCATCGAGAAGCAGATCGGCGCAGACAACCTGGCGGCCGTGATCATCGAGCCGATCCAGGGCGAGGGCGGCTTCATCGTCCCCGCGGAGGGATTCCTGCCGGCGGTCGTGGACTGGTGCCGTGCGAACGGCGTCGTCTTCATCGCCGACGAGGTGCAGACCGGCTTCGCCCGCACCGGCGCGATGTTCGCAAGCGAGCTGTTCGGCATCGTTCCCGACCTCATCACGACGGCCAAGGGCATCGCGGGCGGCATGCCGCTGGCGGCGGTCACCGGTCGCGCCGAGATCATGGATGCCACCCACGGCGGAGGCCTCGGCGGCACCTACGGCGGCAACCCGGTCGCCTGCGCGGCGGCGATCGCCGCGATCGACGCCTTCGAGGACGACGGGATGCTCGAGCGGGCGCGCGAGATCGGGGGGATCCTCCGCGCCCGCTTCGAGTCCCTGCAGCAGTCCGATGCGCGCATCGGCGAGGTGCGCGGAGCCGGCGCGATGATCGCGGTCGAGTTCGTCGACCCCGAGACGAAGGCCCCGGATGCCGCCCTGACCTCCGCCGTCGCGAAGGCGGCGATCGCGGAGGGCGTCATCGTCCTCACCTGCGGCACCTACGGCAACGTCATCCGCTTCCTGCCGCCTCTGTCGATCTCCGACGAGCTGCTCACCGAGGGCGTCGACGTCGTCGCCGCCGCCCTCGCCGCCCACTGACCCCGCCCCGGCATCCCACCCACACCCCGCCCCATGTCCCACTTGCGCCCGGCGATGTCCCACTTTCGGTCTCCTCGAGGCCACTCTGACAGCGCTTATCGGGACATGCTGCGGGAGCACCACGCATCCGGATTCACGATAGAGGAGACACAATGACCGAGATCACGCGCGACGTCGTCGTCATCGGCGCCGGTGCGGCGGGATTGACCGCCGCCAACCAGCTCAAGAAGGCGGGCCTGTCGGTCGCCGTGCTCGAAGCCCGCGACCGCGTGGGCGGGCGGCTGTGGACCGACACGATCGAGGGCGCGATGCTCGAGATCGGCGGCCAGTGGGTCTCGCCCGACCAGGATGCTCTCAAGGAGACCATCGCGGAGCTGGGGCTGGAGACCTTCGACCGCTACCGCGACGGCGACAGCGTGTACATCGGCCCCGACGGCATCGCCCACCGCTACACCGGCGAGATGTTCCCCGTGAGCGCCGAGACCGAGAAGGTCATCGCGGATGTCACCGCGCGCCTGGACGCGATGGTCGCCGAGATCGATCCCGACCGCCCGTGGGCACACCCGAAGGCCGCGGAGTGGGACACCGTCTCGTGGGATGCCTGGCTGCGCGAGCAGACCGACGACGACGAGGCCATCCGCAACCTCGCATTCCCGACGGGGTCGGCGATGCTGACGAAGCCGACGCACGCCTTCTCCCTGCTGCAGTCGCTGCTGATGGCGGCATCCGCCGGCAGCTACACCCACCTCGTCGATGCCGACTTCATCCTCGACAAGCGCGTCGTCGGCGGCCTGCAGCAGGTCCCGCTGCTGCTCGCCGAGCGCCTGGGCGACGACGTCTTCCTCGGTCAGCCGGTGCGCACCCTCGAATACACCGAGGGGGAGGGTGTCGTGGCCGTCGCCGACGGTGTCACCGTCCGCGCCCGCCACGCGATCCTCGCGCTCGCGCCGGTGCTGTACAACCGCATCTCGTTCGTGCCGCCGCTGCCGCGCCTTCAGCACCAGATGCACCAGCACATCTCGATGGGCTTCGTCATCAAGGTCCACGCCGTGTACGAGACGCCCTTCTGGCGCGACAAGGGACTGTCCGGCACCGCGTTCAGCCCGTACGAGCTGTCGCACGAGGCGTACGACAACACGAACCACGGCGACGAGCGCGGAACCCTCGTGGGCTTCGTCTCCGACCGCACCGCCGA
This sequence comes from Microbacterium sp. MRS-1, assembly GCF_000585455.1. Lineage (NCBI taxonomy): Bacteria > Bacillati > Actinomycetota > Actinomycetes > Micrococcales > Microbacteriaceae > Microbacterium > Microbacterium sp. MRS-1. The sequence goes on along the minus strand of NZ_JAUF01000030.1, from coordinate 6,799 downwards.
TGACCTGTTCCGTCTGAGCGCCGAGGAGCGCAAGGAGCGCATCCTCGAGTCCCTCAGTCACTACTACGGACCCGAGGCGAAGGATCCGGTCGTCTACTACGAGAGCGACTGGGGCAGCGAGGAGTGGACGCGCGGCGCGTACGCGGCATCGTTCGACCTCGGCGGCCTGCACCGTTACGGGGCCGACCTGCGCACCCCCGTCGGACCGATCCACTTCGCCTGCAGCGACATGGCCGGCGCCGGCTACCAGCACGTCGACGGAGCCATCCGCATGGGGCGCCTCGCGGCGCAGCAGATCCTGGACGAGATCCACACATGAGCGGGCACGTCGTCGTCGGATACACCGCGACCAAGCCCGGACGCGACGCCGTCGCGTTCGCCGCGCGGCTCGCGGCGGCCCTCGACGCCGTGCTCGACGTCGCGATCATCCTGCCCAGCTCCGACCGCAGCGTCATCACGCCCCCGGATGCCGGGTACGAACGGCACCTGCACGCGCAGGCGCAGACCTGGATCGCCCAGGCGATCGACCGGATCCCCGCCGACGTCGTCGCGCACGCCCATGTGCGCCCGGCCGAGTCGTTCGCCGAGGGCCTCATCGAGATCGCCGACGAGCTGGGTGCCTCGTACATCGTGGTCGGCGCCGCCGACGGCGCCTCGCGCGGCCGGCACCGCCTCGGCTCGACGACGAGCGAGCTGCTCCACTCATCGGATGTGCCGGTCGTCCTCGTCCCGCGGGGGGCACGCAAGATCGCGCCCGAGACCGGCATCACCCGGCTGACGGTCGCGATCGGCACGCGGCCCGGGGCCGACGCCCTCATCGCCGAGACCGCAGCGCTCGCGGAGACCCTCGGCGTGCCCGTCCGACTGCTCTCCCTGCTGCCGGTCGATCTTCCGCCGTCCGCCGACACGGGTGCCATCCGCCTCGCCGGCACGACGAAGGCCGATGAGGTGCTCGCGGCGGCTCGGGCGGAGCTTCCTGGCAGCCTGCACACCGACGTCGCGGTGGCCGCCGGCGAGAGCATCGAGGAGGCGGTGTCCTACCTCGATTGGCAGCCGGGCGAGGTGGTGCTCGTCGGATCGAGCCGACTCGCGCAGCCGCGCCGCCTGTTCCTCGGCTCGACCGCGGCGAAGATGCTGCACGAGATCACCGTGCCGGTGATCGTCGTGCCCCGAACCCACTCCGAGGAGTCTCGACGATGAGCACACCCTCCACGACCGACGCCGCCTCCACGACCGGGGCCCTCTCCAGCAAGGGGCTCAGCGCTGGCACGATCGGCCTGATCGGCGCCGTCGTCATCGGGATCTCCTGCATCGCCCCGGCGTACACGTTCACGGCGGCCGTCGGCCCCACGGCATCCGCGGTGGGCGCGCAGATCCCGGCGATCATCCTCGTGGGATTCATCCCGATGCTCCTGGTCGCCTTCGGCTACCGCGAGCTGAACAACCGCATGCCGGATGCCGGCACCAGCTTCACCTGGGCGGCGCGCGCCTTCGGACCGTGGGTCGGCTGGATGGCCGGGTGGGGACTGGTGGTCGCCACGATCCTCGTGCTGTCGAACCTGGCCGGCGTCGCCGTGGACTTCCTCTTCCTGCTGCTGTCGCAGGTGACGGGCAACGCCGAGATCGCCGACCTCGCGTCGAACACGTGGATCAACGTGGGCGTGTGTCTTCTGTTCGTGCTCGCGGCCACCTTCATCTCCTACCGCGACATGCAGACCACCCAGAAGTTGCAGTACGTGCTCGTGACCTTCCAGGTCGCCGTGCTGCTGTTCTTCGCGATCGCCGCCATCGTCGAGGCCGTCAGCGGCAAGGGCTTCGACGTCCAGCCGTTCGACATCGGCTGGTTCAACCCGTTCGCCGTCAGCTCGTTCAGCGCGTTCGCCGCGGGCCTGTCGCTGTCGATCTTCATCTTCTGGGGGTGGGACGTCACCCTCACGATGAACGAGGAGACGAAGGACCCCGAGAGGACGCCGGGTCGTGCGGCGACCATCACGGTGCTGACGATCGTCTCGATCTACCTTCTGCTGGCCGTCGCGATGATCATGTACGCCGGGGTCGGCACGGGGGAGCTGGGCCTGGGCAACGAGGACATCCAGGGCAACGTGTTCTTCCACCTGTCCGGACCGATCCTCGGGCCACTCGCCTTCCTCGTGTCGCTCGCGGTGCTCACCTCGTCGGCGTCGTCGCTGCAGTCGACGTTCGTGGGACCGGCGCGCACGCTCCTGTCGATGGGACACTACGGCGCGCTCCCGCCGGCGTTCGCGCGGGTCAGCCCGCGCTTCTTCACGCCCGGCTTCGCCACGATCGTGTCGGCAGTGGTCGCCTCCGCGTTCTACGCGGTCATGCGCGTGGTGAGTGAGAACACCCTCTGGGACACGATCCTCACGCTCGGCATGATGATCTGCTTCTACTACGGCATCACGGCTTTCGCGTGCGTCTGGTACTTCCGCAAGCAGTGGTTCGACTCGGTGCGCACCGTCTTCTTCACGTTCCTGTTCCCGCTCGTGGGCGGCGTGATCCTCGGCATCCTGTTCTTCACGACGCTCATCGACTCCATGAAACCCGAGTACGGCTCCGGCGCCAACGTCGGCGGCGTCGGGATCGTCTTCATCCTCGGCATGCTCATCATCGTGGTGGGTATCGCCCTCATGATCTGGCAGTCGGTGACACGTCCCGCGTTCTTCCGCGGCGAGACCCTCGCCACGGACGCCCCTGCCAGCACCCGTCGCCTGAAGGAGGCCGCACGTTGATCACGCAAAGCGCACTGCTCGAGAAGGTTCCCCGCGGGCTGTTCATCGGCGGCGAGTGGGTCGCCGGCTCGGCCGGCACCTTCCCCGTCGTCGATCCCGCGACTGGTGAGACCCTGGTCGAGATCGCCGACGCGTCGCCCGAAGACGGCATCCGCGCCCTGGACGCGGCGGTCGCGGCTCAGGAGGAGTGGGCGGCGACCGCGCCGCGGCGCCGCAGCGACATCCTCCGGCGGGCATTCGACCTGCTGATGGAGCGCGCCGACGAGATCGCCCTGCTGATGACCCTCGAGATGGGCAAGCCTCTCGCGGAGGCGCGCGGCGAGATCACCTACGGCGGCGAGTTCCTGCGCTGGTTCAGCGAGGAGGCGGTGCGCATCTCGGGCCGGTTCGGCTCGAACCCCGAGGGCACGGGACGCATGATCGTCAGCCAGCGCCCCGTCGGACCGTGCTTCTTCATCACCCCGTGGAACTTCCCGCTCGCGATGGCCACCCGCAAGATCGCCCCGGCGCTCGCCGCCGGCTGCACGGTGGTCATCAAGCCGGCCGAGCTCACCCCACTGACGACGCTCGCCTTCGTCGACATCCTGGTCGAGGCGGGCCTTCCGGCGGGGGTCGTCAACGTCGTCACCACGACCCGCTCGGGGGCGCTCTCGGCGCCGATCATCGCCGACCCGCGCCTGCGCAAGCTCTCCTTCACCGGCTCGACGCCGGTCGGCAAGAAGCTCATCGCCCAGGCGGCCGAGGGCGTACTGCGCGTGTCGATGGAGCTGGGCGGCAACGCCCCGTTCGTCGTGTTCGACGACGCCGACCTCGACAAGGCCGTCGACGGCGCGCTGCTCGCCAAGTTCCGCAACATCGGCCAGGCGTGCACCGCCGCCAACCGCTTCATCGTGCACGCGTCCGTCGCCGAGGAGTTCGCCCGTCGCGTCACCGAGCGGGTCGCCGCGATGCGCGTGGGCCGCGGAACCGAGGACGGCGTGCAGATCGGTCCGCTCATCGACCGCAAGGCCGTCGAGGGCGCCGAGGCGCTCGTCACGGATGCCGTCGCGCGCGGTGCACGCCTGCTCACCGGCGGATCGGCCATCGATGGCCCGGGGACGTTCTTCGAGCCCACCGTGATCACGGACGTGGCCGGCGGCAGCGACATCCTCCGCGAGGAGATCTTCGGCCCGGTGCTGGCGATCGCCACGTTCAGCGACGAGGAGGAGGCCGTGCGCCTCGCCAACGACACGGAGTACGGTCTGGTGTCCTACGTCTTCACCGAGGATCTCGCGCGCGGCATGCGGATGATCGACCGTCTGGAAACCGGCATGATGGGCCTGAACGCGGGCGTCGTCTCCAACGCGGCGGCGCCGTTCGGCGGTGTCAAGCAGTCCGGAGTGGGCCGTGAGGGGGGCCTCGAAGGCATCCATGAGTTCCTCTCGACCAAGTACACGCTGATCCCCGCCTGATCCCTGCCCCTGACGCCACCCGACCCTCGGTCGACACGAACGGAGAACGACGATGACGTATGCGGTTGTGAACCCCGCCACCGGCGAGACGCTCGCCACCTACCCCGACTTCACGACCGCCGAGGTCGAGGCCGCCGTCGCGGCCGCGCACGAGGCGGCCCAGACGTGGGGGCGCACCTCGACGCCGGCCGATCGTGCGGCACTGCTGCGCCGCGTCGCCGAGCTGCACCGCGAGCGGCGCGACGAGCTGGCCGCGATCATCGTGCGGGAGATGGGCAAGCCCCTCGCCGCGGCGGAGGGCGAGGTCGACTTCGCCGCGGACATCACGCAGTTCTACGCCGATCACATCGGCGAGATCACCGGTGACCGGCCGATCGACATCCTCGGGGAGGGCACCGCGGTGATCCGCCGCTCGCCGCTGGGCGTGCTGCTGGGCATCATGCCGTGGAACTTCCCGTACTACCAGGTCGCGCGATTCGCGGCGCCGAACCTTGCGATCGGCAACACCATCCTGCTCAAGCATGCGCCGCAGTGCCCGCAGTCGGCCGCCGCGATCGCCCGGATCTACGCCGATGCGGGCTTCCCCGTCGGCGCGTACGTCGATGTCCGTCTGACCAACGACCAGGCCGCCGAGGTCATCGCCGATCGGCGTGTGCACGGCGTCTCGGTGACCGGCAGCGAGCGCGCGGGCGCCGCCGTCGCCGAGATCGCGGGGCGCAACCTCAAGAAGGTCGTTCTCGAGCTGGGCGGCTCCGACCCGTTCATCCTGCTGTCCACCGACGATCTCGACGCGGCGGTGCAGGCTGCCGTGGACGCACGCCTGGACAACAACGGGCAGTCCTGCAACGGCGCCAAGCGTTTCCTCGTCGCCGACGACCTCTACGACGGCTTCGTCGAGAAGTTCGCCGCCGCGATGGACGCGGCGAAGGTCGGCGATCCGTTCGCCGAGGACACCGTGCTGGGGCCGCTGTCCTCGCTCGCCGCCGCCGAGCGGCTGCAGGACCAGGTCGATCGCGCCGTCGCGCAGGGAGCGACGGTGGTCACGGGCGGCTCGCGCGACGGGGCCTTCTTCCCCGGAACGGTCATCACGGGCGTGAAGGCGGAGATGGACGCATACCGTGAGGAGTTCTTCGGACCCGTCGGCGTCGTCTATCGCGTCAGTGGTGAGGAGGAGGCGATCGAGATCGCCAACGGCACCGAGTTCGGACTCGGCTCCTATCTCTTCACCACCGACGAGGAGCAGGCGGCCCGCGTCGCCGATCGCATCGAGGCCGGCATGGTCTACGTCAACATCGTCCTCGCCGACTCGCCTGAGCTGCCCTTCGGCGGCATCAAGCGCAGCGGCACCGGACGCGAGATGGGTCTGCTCGCCGCCGAGGAGTTCGTCAACAAGAAGCTCATCCGCATCGCCGGCTGACGCCGCGGTGCTGCCGGCCCGGCTCAGGCCGGCAGCACCGCGCGCACCGCGGCGGCTTCGCCGTGACGACCGAGCGCCTCGAGCAGGTCACCGAGTTCGAGCGCGACCGCCTGCCGCAGCGGCTCCGCGTCGCTGGCGTGCTCGAACGCCGCGCGATAGAGCGCAACGGCGTCGTCGGCGCGCTCGGCTTCGCGCAGCACCCGTGCCGCCAGCAGTTCGGAGCCTCCCGCGGATGCCGGATCGCCGGCATCCGTGAAGGTGTCGGCGGCCTGCAGCGCGGTGGCCACGGCGGCATCCGTCTGTCCCTGACCGACGAGCAGCCGGGCGCGCGTGTCGAGGACGTCGGCCACGAACCACGTCGCCTCGTGCCGACGGCCGAGCTCCAGCGCTTCGTCGATGAGCGTCACCGCCGCCTCGTCGCCGCGCTGCTGATGCGCCTGCGCGAGCACGTGCAGCCCGTCGGCGAGTAGCCCCACCTCATCGTCGTTGCCGCGCACGAGGCCGACCGCCTCGGTGAGAACCTCGATGGCGTCGTCCGTGGCGCCGAAGCGTGCGAGCAGGCGACCCTGCTGTACGAGTGCGTACGCGCGTCCCACGGCATCCTCGGCCTCCTCTCGGAGGTCGGCCGCGTACGCCCACGCGCCGACGGCGTTGCCGTACTCCTCGGCGGCGTGCAGCGCCTGGGCCAGCAGCACCGCGGTCAGGGCGCGCGATCCCGGCTCGACGCCGCTCCCGCTCTCTTCGCGCAGCACCTCGTTGAGCGTGTCGACCGCTTCGGCGGCGTAGCCGGCGGCCAGCATCGCGCGGCCCTGGCGGAAACGCACGTCGACGCTCGAGAGACCTACCGCGTCGCGCCGCTCGGCCGCGACGCGGTAGCGGCTCACCGCGGCGGCCGGCTGTCCGTCGTCCTCGTGCAGCATGGCCGCCAGCAGGAACATCTCCGAGACCATCGCGTCGTCCACGCCGATCGACACCGCGACCCGTGCCGCCTCATCGGCGGCGGCCGCACCGTCGGCGAACTCCTCGGCGACGCCGTGGAGCCGAGCCCGCGTCGCGAGCACGCGCACGCGACGGCCGTCCTCGAGCTCCTCGTCGTGCAGCAGCGCGTCCAGCAGGCGCATCCCGTGGGCCCGGCGGGTGTCGCCGGCTCCGGCGAACAGGGCGGCCGCGGCGCGGGCGGG